>JAZSCY010000042.1:0-2206 GCA_045530875.1 Eubacteriales bacterium | reverse complement strand
CCCTTTTTGCAAAAAGGGTCCGCACCCCCAAAAACCTTTAAAAAGGGGATATTTTATTAAAGTTTTGGTCCACCTTTTTCAAAAGGTGGCGCGGTTTGGGCGCGTAGCCCAAGCAACGGCATTTCTTTTTGTTAGCTTTTTCTTTGTGCCTGTGGTCCCAAAGAAAAAGCGGCGAGAAACTTCAGCCTTATGAAATGGCGTGAGTATAACGCAGACCCTTCCCCGAAAAAGGGTCCGCACCCCCAAAAACCTTTAAAAAGGGGAATGGATTTCGTCTATCCTGTAGGGGTTGGCGCCGCGAGTTCCCGAGTTTGCTTTGCAAACTCGCACGAACTCGGGTCGTCCGTTTTATAAACCAAAACTGCACGTTGCGGGCGGCGAAACCCTCCCAAAAAATCTATAATAAAAAAGAGCATCGGATAAACCGGTGCTCTTTTTTATTATCTTAAGTGATTCAAAATACGGGATAGCCGGCGTTCTCGTGGGCTTCTCTCAGATCGTTGCACATGGCCACGATTTCATCGGGGGACAACTGTGCGCCCGTGTGTGGATCCATCATGGCGGCCTGGTAGACGTATTCCATCTTGCCGGTGCGTGCTGCCTCAATGGTGAGCAGCTGCGGGTAGATGTTGGAGGCGTTCATGGCCGCCAGCTGCAGCGGAAGATCGCCCACATAGGTAGGCGTTACGCCGTTTTTATCCACGATGCAGGGCACTTCCACGCAGGCCTCGGGGGGCAGATTGGAAATGCATCCGTGATTGATCACGTTGCCGCCGATCTTGATGGGATGGCCGGTGGTGATGGCCTCCATGATGTGGGACGCGTACTCGCTGGATCGCTTGTGCTGTACCTCTCCGCCGTTCATCAGTTCTTCTCTCTGCGCCGCCCAGCGCTCGATATGTACCACACACCGGCGGGGATATTCGTCCAGGGGAATGTTGAATTTCTCGATCAGATCGTCCCGGCCGGCCTTGATGTAAAATGCGTTGTATTCCGCGTTGTGCTCACTGCTTTCCGTGCAGTAATAGCCCAGCTTGTCGATGTAATCGAAGCGAACCATATCGGAATGCTTTTCGGTGGCGTTTTTCTCCTTGGCACGGCGGCGGATCTCGGGATAGAGATCGTTGCCGTCCTTGTCGATGATCTCCAGCAGCCAAGCCATGTGATTGATGCCGGCGATTTTGGTCACGCATCCGGGGAGATGTTCCTCCATACCCACGTGCTTCAGAAGGGAGCTGGCGCACACCTGCACGCTGTGGCACAGACCGACGGTTTTCACGCCGGTGTATCGCTGCATATAGCCGGCGAGGATGGCCATGGGATTGGTGTAGTTGAGCAGCCACGCGTCGGGACAGACTTCCTCGATGTCCCGGGCGAAATCCTTCATCACGTGGATGGTGCGCAAACCGCGGAAGATGCCGCCGATTCCCAGAGTGTCGGCGATGGTCTGGCGGAGGCCGTATTTCTTGGGAATCTCAAAATCGATGATGGTGCAGGGATCGTACAGACCGACCTGGATGGCGTTGACCACGAAATCCGCACCACGGAGGGCTTCTTTCCGATTTTCCACGCCCAGATATTTCTTGACGGTGGCGCGGCCCTCATTGATGCTCCGGTTCATGGCGGTGATCAGCAGATAGGAATCTTCCAGGCGTTGTCCGTCAATGTCATAAAGTGCTATTTCCACATCGTGAAACTGATCGCACATCATGGTGTCGCCCAGTACATTTTTGGAGAAGACGGTGCTTCCCGCGCCCATAAACGTAATTTTCATCGGGTATGTATCCTTTCTGAGGTGGGATTTTTGTGGTTTTTGTCCTCCGTGCGTTCTTTGGAGACAGCCGGTATTTCGCTTTTGCGAAACGATGACGTTTTCGTCATCGCGGCTGGCTCGTGTACACAGCAAGCTAACGGACAATTACGGATTTCATCATGCTGTGTACATTATATCATATATGGGAAAAAAATCTATTGCATAAGGTGACATAAACATGGTAAAATGTAACTATGGAGCGCTCCGGAAGACAAAAGGGGGGATCGCTCCCCGCAGATCCCCCCTTTGCATCCCCCCATGGGTTCAGGGGACACCCCCCGAAACCCCCGGAACGACGAAAAGCGAAACAGGCGAGACAGCATAGACGCCATTGCTTTTTGAATGCGCATCAAAGATGCGCAGTATAAAGACGAAATTGAACGAAAAACGAAG
>JAZSCY010000160.1:0-2346 GCA_045530875.1 Eubacteriales bacterium | reverse complement strand
TAAAAACGATTGCGTTCGCCTGCGATCACGGTGGCTTTCTTATCAAGGAAGCAGTTATCAACCACCTGAAGAAAAAAGGGTATGAGGTGATCGATTTCGGAACCAACAGCAGTGAAAGCTGCAATTATCCGGAATACGCCGAGCCTTGCTGCCGCGCTGTTGTAGCCGGAAAAGCGGATCTGGGCATCCTGATCTGCGGAACCGGAATCGGCATGAGCATCGCAGCCAACAAGATTCATGGAATCCGTGCTGCCTGCTGCGGCGATACCTATTCTGCCGCTATGACCCGTTGTCATAATAATGCCAATGTGCTTTGTCTGGGCGCACGTGTTGTGGGCGAGGGAGTTGCGCTGGAGATTATTGATGCTTTCCTGGCCAATTCCTTTGTGGGCAGCTACCATACACGCCGTGTAGAGATGCTTGCCGAAATCGAAAAAAAGGGCTGATACAATCAAAAAGGCTGTTGCCTGAGGGCAGCAGCCTTTTTTGTTATATGGCAAATCCGGAGAACTGATTCTGATACAGTGTATAATACTCGCCGCCCTGGGCGATCAGAGTATCGTGGTCTCCTGCTTCCGCCACCTGGCCATCTTTGATGACAACAATCACATCCGCATCCCGAATGGTGGAGAGGCGGTGCGCAATGATCAAACTGGTCCGGTTTTTCATCAGCGCGACCATCGCTTGCTGAATATGCATTTCCGTGCGAGTATCCACGTTGGATGTGGCCTCATCCAAAATCAGAATTTTGGGATCAGCCAGAACCGCTCTGGATATGGCCAGAAGCTGTCTTTGTCCCTGGCTCAAATTGCCGCCGGACTGTGTCAGCACGGTCTCATATCCATCGGGCAAGCGATCGATAAACCGTGCGGAATTAGACATTCTGGCCGCGTGATGCATCTCCTCATCCGTGGCATCCAGCCGCCCGTAACGGATATTTCTGGCTATGGTGTCTGAGAAGAGAACCGTGTCCTGCAGTACAATGCCGATAGCACCGCGCAGATCCTTTTTGGGAATGTCACGGATATCTACACCGTCCAGAAGAATTTCACCGCTGTCGATATCGTAAAATCGAGTCAGCAGATTTACGATCGTTGTCTTGCCTGATCCGGTTGCGCCGACAATGGCGACTTTTTGGCCGGGCTTTACTGTGAGATTCAAGTTTTTCAGCACTGGTTTGTCCGGTGTATAGGCAAAGTCAATGTTCTTGAATTCAATATGACCGCGCAGATTGTTTTCCGACAGGCGTTTTGTACCGTTGTCCACCTCATCCGGCGTATCAAGAATAGCAAATACGCGCTCTGCACCGGCGATGGCGGTCAAGATCTCTGCATATTGATTGGCGATCTGATTGATGGGCTGGGAGAACTGCCGGGAGTACTGGATGATTGCTTGAATATCACCCACAGAAATGACACCGGTCATGGTGAAGTATCCACCGAACGCGGCCACGATGAGATAATTCAGATTGTTGATGATATTGTGGCATGGCCCCATGATTCCGCCCCAGACATTGGCAAGAATTCCGCATTTCCGAAACTCTTCGCTTGTCTTTGCAAATCTGTCGCAGGCCATTTCTTCCTTACCGTATGCCATGACTGTCTTGTATCCAGACACCATCTCTTCAATCTGGCCGTTCAACTCACCAAGAAGCTGCTGGCGGCGCACAAAGTACTTGCGCATGTACTTGGAAAGGGTAGCGGATACGAAGAGTGTCAAAGGAATGGTAATCATGGAAATCAGAGCCATCTGCCAGCTTTTGATCAGCATCATAATCAAGGCGCCGATCAGTGTAAGTACGCTGGAAATCAGAGACGCAATCGACGAGGAGATCGTGTGGGAAACGTGATCCACATCATTGGTCATGCGTGACATGATATCGCCATGCTTGTGGGTATCCAGGTATTGGATAGGCAGGTGGGATATCTTCCGGAACAGATCCTTACGCAAAGAATATACCGTGCTCTGTGAGATACGAGCCGACAGAATTCCCTGAGCGAATTGGACAAGGGACGAGAGGATATACACAATTCCCATAAGTGTAAGGGAATGGATAAGCGCATCAAAGTCCACGCTCAGTCTGCCGCTTACCTCGTCCACAGAAATCGAATCGATGGCACGTCCCTGTAACTCCGGTCCACACAGATTGAAAAAGGTGGAGGCTATTACGATAAAGAACAAAAGAAGCACAAGAAATTTTGAACGTCCGATATATCGCAGGAGTTTGGACAGCGTTCCCTTGATGTTTTTGGGTTTTTCACGCATGATACGGGCGTTCATGTTTCCCCGATTTCCGCCCGGACCGCCTGGGCCAATCACACGGGGCTGAGAGGATGCGTTCGTGTT
>JAZSCY010000340.1:0-8000 GCA_045530875.1 Eubacteriales bacterium | reverse complement strand
TGCTGTACGGCATCCCATGGAATCAAAGAACTCGATACGGCGGGACAGCGCCTCCTTCAGGGTTTGCACATCGGTGATCTCCACGCCGGCGGCAGCCCCCAGCTTGGCGTAGTATTCCTTCAAGCCTGCTTTATTGATATTGAAGGCTTTGTCGGGACGGAAGGCAGGCAGCACCTTGGTTTCAAAGGTGGAATCGGCGGCCAGAGCGGCGTGATATTCCAGGGAATCTGCCGGATCATCCGTGGTGCACAAAAGATCTACACGGGAGCGGCGGATCAGATTCCGCACACTCATATCGGGCTGAGCCAATTTTTCTGAGGTGAGTTTCCAGATTTCATCCGCAGTCTTTTCGCTGAGAATCAGATCGCAGTCAAAATACCGCTGCAACTCCAGATGGGTCCAATGATACAGAGGATTCCCGATGAGAGACGGCATTACGGATGCATAGGCTTTGAATTTCTCATAGTCGGAGGCATCTCCGGTTATGTATTTCTCCGGCACACCAGCGGAGCGGATGGCACGCCACTTATAGTGATCGCCGCCCAGCCACAACTCTGTGATGTTGGCGTACTGCTTATCCTCGGCGATATCCTTGGGGCTGACGTGGCAGTGATAATCAATAATGGGCAGTTTTTCCGCATAGTTGTGGAACAATTCCTGTGCCACCTCTGTGCGAAGCAAAAAATCCTGGTCCAAGAAGGGTTTCATAATACATACCTCCATATACTGTTACGTTCATTATATATTTGTCCAACACGCTTGTCAAGCATCGGGGGATATTCCGTCCAACATTTTGCGGGTTGCAATCAAGCTTTCCCTCAGTTTGTCCCCATCCGCTCCGTCCGGCAGGATCACCGGAGATTCCAGAGTGAACGTACCCCGGTATGCATTCTCGCGCAGGTGACGGAGAAACGCCCGAAAATCCACCATCCCCTCACCGGGATGATATATCGGACGGAGTGCGGAAAAATCCCTCTCCTCCCCCCGTATATCGCTGATATGGATATGCTCTATGCGGGAAACGATCTCCTTATCCGCCCATATCGCATCGCTTTGCCGGTGGAAAAAGCCAAAGCGGGTATCAAAAATCAGTCCGTGCTCATCCCCGCAGGCATTCAATCTGCGCCAATGGCACAAGGGATCCTCGGTGGTACACGGCACATTCTCGATCAACAGCCGCATACCGTACGGGCGAATGACCTGCTGAAGCTCCTCCATCACAGACAGATTGTAGGAAATGTATGCATCCGACGTCAGCCCGCCCCACAGATGCAGTACCATGTGGCGGCTGTTCACCATAGCGCCCATTTCGCAGTTACGCCGAAAATCCTCGATTGCCTGTGTATGCAGCTTCTTTCCTGCATCGATATCACCGGCGGCAAAGGCTTTTCCCGCATCGGACAGATTGGTGCCGATCTCCTTCTCCCCATGGATGACGGGAAAGATCAGACCCGCGCGAAGCCACTCATCCGCAACCGCCTTCATGCGATCGTAGTACGAGATAAGCATCATCAACTCCGCACCCTGGATCCACCCCTCCTCCATAAGTGAGGGGAAAATTTCCGTCACCAGATGGACGTTGTATCCGTTTTTTCTGCCAACCGTTGTTCCGGTTGAGCAAAAAAGATCAAATTGGCTCATATTGCCTCCTTTATCGGAAAACGCGTATTCATCATTCCGCACGTTATACATTTTAGCATGACGTATTTCCGTATATTTATGGAATACATCCATATTCCATGGCATTTTTCACGACATATTCCTGTTGTTTATGAATATTTTCGCGTTTGTTTTCTAAATCCGGGAAAAAATCTTTACGAATTCCCGGGTTTTCGCCGATTTTCAGCCGATCTCGTGGGAACACACCGCGAAATTCCGGCAAAGCGACGGTCATCGGCATGAATATACACCGTTTTTCCCCTTAATCCTCGCAAGGACTGGATATATGGTATAATGTTTCCAGCGAAGTCACGGTTCAGCAAGCGGACACCCGGCAGACACAGGGGAGTCGCCGCACAGAAAACACATCGGTAGCAAGGAAAGGATTATCATGAAGTATCCTACACACGAATGCATCCAACCGCTGGAATCCAGAACGATACAAACTCACTACGTAACAATCGGCACCCTCCGTCTGACTACTGTCCTGGTGCAGGTAATATACGCAGACTTCAGTTATTATTCCATAGGTGTGCACTCATCAGATAGCACGCAGGCGGAATTCCGGATAATCAGCGATGTGAGCCGGGATGCAACCGAAGCTATGAAGTTGTTCCGTACCGTTTCTGCTGGCGAGGTGACGCCCTGCACGCTGGAGTACATTCTCGGCGACTGCATCGGTGCACTTTGAAATACGGACGAGTGCCAAAAAAAACAGGAGACAGGGGTTTGCTCTGTCTCCTTTTTTGTTGGATGATACGATTATTCGTTTACGATGAAGGACTTCAAATCATCCATCAGTGCCTTGATGTCCTCTTCCTTATCCGTCTGTGCGCACAGCTTAATGGGGCTGAGAAGGTCCAGGCTGAAAATACCCATAATGGATTTTGCGTCTACCACGTAGCGGCCGCTGGACAGATCGATATCCATATTGTACTTGGTTACGGTGTCCACGAAGGTACGCACGTCCTGAATAGAAGAAAGACGAATCATTACGCAGTTCATATACATTCACCTCATAATTCTATATTATTCCTTGTAAGGTAATTATACTGTTTTTTTCTTTTTTTGTCAAGAGGATTGTTTTTGCAAAATCCGCCCCACTTCCACTTGTTTCATCAACTTTTCTTATAACGAAAGTTCACCTGTCCGTTGATTGACAATCCGCGTAAAATTATGTACAATATAGATACATTTTCTGTTACCTGATCACCGAACACGGAAAGAAAGGAGTTCTCATGCTGCGTGAAAAATGGTATTTCGATCCGTCCAAACCGGATGCGATCCCTGCCGTTCTGAATGATATACTGGAGCAAAAAGGAATATTGGCGCAGGACATCCGCCTGATCGGAAAAACCGATCTCAACCGGGATCTGGTGCGCTGCGACAATTATATTATCGCCACCGACGGCGAGATCATTCTGCTCAGCGGAAGCTACAGTGCCACGGAAAAGGAAGGAAGACACATCCTGCCCGGTCACCGTGCCGCCACAAAATTCCTTGCATTGAGCTGGGATGTATTCTCCATGGACGAGATAGCGGAATTCAAAATGGAAGAATTGCTGTCCTCCGGGCGCGTCACGGCAAAACGGGAAGATGGCAGTTATGAGCTGATCGCCAATCTGTCCGGCACTTACAAAAACGATGGGTATACCATCGTAAAATATCTGAATCAGCTGAAAAAGGACAAGAAGATCACGCCGCCTGAGGAATCCGGCAAGAGTCGGGGCGATCAGTTCTGTCCCAAATGCGGCAACCGGTATGTGGATGCCGAGCGAAAAATCTGCGCCAAGTGCATGGATCGTGGCAAAATTCTGTCCCGCATCGGCGTATTCTTCGCCAAATATAAACTTTCCATCGCCGCCGTGATCGGCACACTGCTTCTCAGCAGCGCGCTGAGCATTCTCGCCCCCTATGTCAGCTCCGGTTTCTATTACGATGAGGTGCTGAGCAAGGACGGCTCGTTCTACGGGCAGATTCTTTTGGTACTGGGCATCGTGGTGGGAACCAGGCTGCTCAATTTATTTGTGGGCATGATCAACTCCGTTGTGAGCAGCACCGTGGCGGCCAAGCTGGTGTATGATCTGAAAACCGTGATTTTCCACTCCATTGAGCGGCTGTCCCTCAGCTTTTTCACCAACAAGCAGACCGGCGGCCTTATGACGCAGGTAAACCGGGACGCCAGCACGATTTACTGGTTCTTCTGCGACGGTGTTCCCTATTTTTTGATCAACATCGTTCAGATTCTGATCATTGTGGTGATCATGCTGATCATGAATCCCTATCTGACGCTGCTTTCTTTGGTAACGGTTCCGCTGGTATTCTTTTTGATCAAGAAACTGTTCAACCACATGGACGCCCTTCATTCAAGGCGTTATAACCGCTCCCGGAAGATGAATGCCATCCTCAGCGATGCTCTCAGCGGTATCCGGGTGGTAAAAGCCTTTGCCAAGGAGGACGAAGAGGTGACCCGCTTCAACCGCTCCAGCGTATCTGTGGCGGATGCGGAGAGAAAATCCTCCCGTTTCTCCACCTTTGCCTTTCCCGGGCTGAATCTGCTTCTCTACATCAGCAATATTGTGATCCTCGGTGTGGGCGGATGGATGGTTATTGACGGAACGCTTTCCTACGGCACGCTGATGACCTTTATCGCCTATATGAACATGGTATACAGCCCCATGTTCTTCTTCGCGGATATGACCTACATGGCGGCGGACAGCATGAACGCCATGAACCGTCTGATCGAGATCATGGACGCAAAAGCGGACGTGGAGGAAAAACCGGATGCTGTCCGTCTTATCCAACCGGAGGGACGGGTGGAATTCCGGGATGTGGAATTCTCCTATGAGAAGAATCGCAAGATCATCGACGGAGTGTCCTTCGAGATCGAGCCGGGGCACGTCATCGGCATTGTGGGACACACAGGTGCCGGCAAATCTACCCTGGCCAATCTGCTGATCCGCCTGTACGATACTACTTCCGGCGGCATTTACATCGACGGCATCAACGTCCGGGATATCGCCTTTGAGGATCTCAGGCGGAACATCGCCATCGTTTCTCAGGAAACCTATCTGTTCATGGGCACGATTCTGGACAATATCCGGTACGCCAATCCGGATGCTACGGAGGAAGAGGTTCTACGTGCGTCCAAGGCAGCCGGTGCCCACGATTTCATCATCAAGCTGCCCGATGCCTACGAAACAAAGATCGGCGTAGGACACAAGGATCTCTCCGGCGGTGAGAGACAGCGCATCTCCATCGCCCGCGCCATTCTGCGGGATCCGAAAATCCTGATTCTGGACGAAGCCACGGCGGCCATGCATACCCAGACCGAGCGCAGAATCCAGGAGGCTTTGGAAAAGCTGATCGTTGGACGCACCACCATCATGATCGCCCACCGTCTCTCCACGCTGCGGGATGCGGACAAGCTGATCGTGATCGAAAACGGCAAGATGCCTGAGTTCGGCACCCATCTGGAGCTTTTGAAAAAGAAAGGCATCTATCACAAGCTGTACAAGCTGCAGCTGGAAGCCATGAAAAACATCGGTATTGAAGAATAAGCAAGGAGGATACCATGTCCGATACACGTACATCCTTGGACAGCGTTGTGTCCATTGTATACATCACTCCGGAAAATGGAGTGTTTGAGGCTAAAAATCAGTTTCTCACCCTGGCATTCACCCACCGCGGTGAGGACGGAGTGGAAGAAACGAAGCATTACGACCGGGTATTTCTGCATCGATCCTTTCCGTATGACCGGCCTGAGGCGTATATTTCCGTCCAGGACAGCGACAAAAACGAGATCGGTATGATTGCGGACATCGCCCAGTTTCCCGATGACACCGCCGCCCTTCTGCGGGGAGAGTTGAATCGCAAATACTACGCCCCGATCCTTCGTGCCATTCATTCGGTGCGGGATAAGTACGGCTATGCCTACATCCACGCCTCCACCGACACAGGGGACGTGCACATCACTCTGCGGGATGCTTCCCGCAGTATGGCACGGGTGGATGAAAAACGGGTGATTATCACCGACATTGACGGAAACCGCTACGATATTCCGGACGTTACCGCCTTGGACAAGAAGAGTTTCCGCAGAATTGAGTTGTATTTATAAGGACGGATTTATGGAAAACAGACAATCACTGGCGGCCCGCCTGGCCGGATGGGATCCATCCATTCGGGAATCCGACGTGCTGCTTCCCCTTCCTGTCCCTCTGTCCGGCGAAATCGGCCACGGCGGATCCCCGGAAACGGACGGAATTGCCGCTTTGCTTCGGGATCGCTTTGTGATCTACGAGGGCGGGATGTGCAAGGAATCCATTCCCTTGTCTGAGATGGAATCCTTCTCGTTCCGTGATGGCATCGGCTGTGTATTTGCCGAGGGAAAGATGAAAAACGGAGAGCATCGCCTGCTTTGCCGGGCAGATATGCATTACAAGGCGTTGTATGCGGCGGCTCTCAAGGAAATGACGCGCTATCTGTCGGGCGAGGATATCCGTTACGATTACGAAGCGGATGTGGATCGGGTTTGTCCCAAATGCGGCAGACCTTATCGTCCCGGCTCCTCCCTATGCGATCACTGTGTGGCCAAAAAGGACTATCTTCTGCGTCTGTGGCGCCTGGCAAAGCCCTATCACAAGCATATTTATTTGTCGGTTCTTTTGTACTTTGTTCTGGCCGGTGTAAATCTTCTGCCGCCGGTGATCAACCGGATTCTGGTGGATGACTACATTCAGGCCGCACAAAAGCCTGTCGTTCTTCAGTTTGTTCTGGTCATTCTCAGCCTGCTGGGAGTCAATGTACTGTCCCGCCTGCTCTCCATGCTCCGCTCCTTCACCTTGATCGATGCGGGAAACGGAATCGCCGTACGACTGAGAGAATTGGTGTTCCAAAAAATTCAGATGCTGTCCGTTTCCAAAGTGTCGGCGCGGACATCGGGCGAACTGATGAACCGGGTATCCAACGATACCTCCACCGTACAGCATTTTCTGACCCACGATCTGGGCAACATGGTGGAACAGATCGTGACGCTTCTGGCCGTGGGAATCATCCTGTTCGTGTATGACTGGAAGCTGGCTTTGCTCATTCTCATTCCCGTCCCTATCGTCATGTACATGCACCGCCTGTTCTGGAGCAATACCCACCGGCGCTATCACAAGCAATGGTCGCTGGAGTCCAAGGCGAACACGGTTCTGCACGATATTTTTTCCGGCATCCGTGTGGTAAAGGCTTTCGGTACGGAAAAGCGGGAGGAATCCCGTTTTGATCAGACGGTGGCGGAAGTGCGTGACACGTCCATTTCCAATGAACGGTTCTGGGCGGTTCTCTTTCCCTGGCTGGGATTCATGATGGGGATCGGCGAGTTCTTCCTGCTGTATTATGTGGGTGACCGGATCCTGGGCGGCACGATGACCCTGGGTGAGATGTCGCAGTTCTCCGCTTACGTGGGCATCATCTACGGCCCGCTTCGCTGGATGGCCAACATTCCCCGTACTCTGGCTCGCACCATGACATCCATTGTGAAGATCTACGATGTGATCGACGAGGAGGAAGACGTCTCCGACCGGCAGGACGCGGTGGATATGAAGATTGAGGGAAATATTTCCTTTGAGGACGTTTCCTTCGGCTATGACAACACCGCCAGCGTTTTGAAAAACATTGATCTGACGGTGCGTCCCGGCGAGATGCTGGGCATCGTGGGCAAATCCGGCGTGGGAAAATCTACCCTGATCAATCTGGTCATGCGATTGTACGATGTGGACGAAGGAACCATCCGCATCGACGGCGTGGATATTCGGGATATTTCCCAGAATTCCCTTCGTTCCCAGATCGGTGTGGTTTTGCAGGAAACCTTTTTGTTCGCCGGAACAGTTTACGATAACATCGCCTATGCAAAACCTTCCGCAACGCGGGAGGAGGTCATCATGGCCGCAAAGTTGGCCGGTGCCCATCCGTTTATCATGAAGATGCCGGATGCCTACAACACAAAAGTGGGCGAAAAAGGATACACTTTGTCCGGCGGCGAGAGACAGCGAATCGCCATCGCCCGGGCGCTGCTCCACAATCCCCGGATTCTGATTCTGGATGAGGCCACCGCCTCTCTGGACACGGAAACGGAGAAACAGATCCAGGATGCTCTGCAGAAGCTGATCGCGGATCGCACCACGCTGGCCATCGCACATCGGCTGTCCACTTTACGGAATGCCACCCGCATTCTGGTGCTGGACAAGGGACAGGTGGCGGAGATCGGATCCCATGACGAATTGATGATGAAAAAAGGTATTTATTACGGCCTGGTCATGGCCCAGCGGCAGATGTCCAAAATGTCCCCGAAGAAT
>JAZSCY010000045.1:0-2346 GCA_045530875.1 Eubacteriales bacterium | reverse complement strand
GATCTGGGCCTTTTTCGCCACCGTCACCAACTACGCGCTGGGCATGATTCTGGCCATCCTCATCAACCGCCGGGGAATCCGCTTCAAGAAATTCTTCCGCACTGTGTTTGTGATGACCATCGCCGTGCCCCAGTTCGTGTCCCTTTTGTTCATGCGGAACCTGCTGGCGGATAACGGGCTGGTGAACGTGTTCCTCACCCAGATGGGATGGATCGAATCTCCCCTCCGGTTTCTCACCGACGGCAATCTGGCCCGCATTACGGTGATTCTGGTGAATATGTGGGTGGGCATCCCCTATTCCATGCTGATCACCACGGGCATCCTTATGAACATCCCCGCCGATCTGTACGAGGCATCCCGCATCGACGGAGCCGGCCCCGTAAAGCAGTTTACGTCCATTACCTTGCCCTACGTTCTGTTCGTCACCGCCCCCTATCTGATCACCCAGTTCGTGGGGAATATCAACAATTTCAACGTGATCTGGCTGCTCACCGGCGGCGGGCCCATGACGGTGGATTATTATCAGGGCGGAAAAACCGATCTGCTGGTCACCTGGCTGTACCGCATCACCACCGGAGAGCAAAATTATAAGCTGGCCTCCGTCATCGGTATCATCACCTTTGCGGTGTGCGCCACCTTTTCCCTGATCGTATACAGCCGAAGCAGCTCGGCGGGGGAGGAAAAATTCCTATGAAACTGCGCAGCAAGCTGACGGATATTCTCATATACAGCCTTTTGTTTGCTTTGGCGGCGATCTGGCTGATTCCGCTGGTTTTCCTTGTGATCCATTCTTTTCGGGCGGAGCCGGGGGCAGCGATCCGGTATCTGTTTCCCAAAACCTACACGGCGGACAATTATCTCCGCCTCTTCACGGACACCGATTTGTTCAACTTTCCGAGATGGTATCTCAATACCCTGATCGTGTCCGTGGGGAGCTGTGTGCTGTCCACCATGTACGTGCTGATGATCTCCTACGCCTTTTCCCGCCTGCGCTTCCGGGGACGGGATTTCATGATGCGGGCGGGGCTGTTTCTCAACATGTTTCCCGGATTCATGTCCATGATCGCCGTGTATTTCATCCTGAAGGCGGTGGGGCTGACTCAGTCCCTTCTGTCCCTGGTGCTGGTCTATTCGGGATCGGCGGCGCTGAGTTATTACGTGGCCAAGGGATTTTTTGACACCATCCCCCGGGCGCTGGATGAGGCGGCGGTGATCGACGGGGCATCCCGGGCCACGATCTTCTGGCGGATCACCTTGCCCTTATCCAAGCCCATCGTGGTGTATACGGTGCTCATGTCCTTCATGGCGCCCTGGATGGATTTCATCTTCGCCTCGGTGATTTTGAAGGATAATTACGATAAGTACACCGTGGCGTTGGGGCTGTTCCAGATGATCACAAGAGAGAACATTTACGATTACTTCACCGTGTTCTGCGCCGGGGCGGTGGTGGTGGCCATCCCCATCGCGCTGCTTTTCCTCTTCATGCAGAGGTATTATGTGGAGGGCGTGACGGGCGGTGCCGTCAAGGGATAATTTTCAATCAACGGAGGAAATCCTGTATGAATGAGTTGGGCCGAAGATTGTCGGAGGAGATGAAAAACGCCCGTTTCGGGGAGATGAGCGTGGCGGAGCAGTACCGCTTCGTGTCCGAATTTGTGATGCGGCAGTATTTGGGGCAGATCCGGGAGGCCGCCGCCTCCATGGGAGAGGAAAAGTGCGCCTATTATTTCTCGGCGGAGTATCTGATGGGACGCATGATCTACTCCAATTTGTTGAATCTTGGGATTCTCACCCAGGTGAAGGACGCCATGGCGGAAAACGGAGCGGACATCGCCGCTTTTGAGGAGATCCCCGATCACGCCCTGGGAAACGGCGGTCTGGGACGGCTGGCGGCCTGTTTTCTGGATTCCGCCGCCACCGTGGGCGTGCCCCTTCACGGATACGGCATCCGCTACCGATACGGTTTCTTCCGGCAGGATCTGACAAAGGGATATCAGCGGGAGGAGGCGGATGACTGGAGCCGGATGGGGGATCCCTGGTCCATCCGCCGGGAGTCGGAGGCGGTGAGGGTCACTCTGTCGGGAAAGACGGTGTGGGCGATCCCCTACGATCTGCCCGTGTTCGGCTATGGCACGAGGGCTCCTGACGAAAATACACCCTCGTGTGATAAGCATGAAAATAGCAGTGACGATATCCGATGCTTGGGTGCCGGTACTGCCGGTGGGACCGGTGGGGTGCGGATCCTTCGTCTGTGGCAGGCCGAGGCGGAGTGTCCTTTGGATTTTTCTCTGTTTGACGCGGGAAAGTATATGCCTGCCGTGGCGGAGGCGGAGTGGGCCTCGCGGA
>JAZSCY010000144.1:0-1905 GCA_045530875.1 Eubacteriales bacterium | reverse complement strand
AAACATTGGGCGTGGGTTGTCTCATGCAGTGTTACGGACAGGGAACCGCTTCCTCTGAGATGATGGACATCCTGGGACTTGGCAGCAGCGAAAAGGATATTGTTGTTGCCATGGGACGGGAAAGTGCCGTCGAGGACGTGGTGGATGAGTTTAGCGACACTCTGCGCAGTGCATCCCGCGGACGAGGCATTATGATGGTGCTGTCCCCCACAGCTGTTGGAAATCTGACTGCTACAATTTTGTCCATGAATAACACATCTGCCCAAGAAAACAGGGAGGTAAAACCGATGAAGAACGAGCATCAGCACAGCTTGATCCTGATTGCGGTGAATCAGGGATATACGGATCAGATTATGCACGTTGCAAAGCGATCCGGAGCAACGGGCGGCACCATTATCCGTGCACGCCTTGCCGGAAGCGATACAGAAACGGTGTTCCAGGGCATGGATCTTCATCCCGAGCGTGAGATTCTCGCGATTCTGGCACCGGACAGCATCCGCGACCAGGTTATGGATAACGTGAATAAGGAGTTCGGCCTCCGTTCTGAAGCCGGCGGCATCCTGTGCTCCTTGCCAGTGGATAAGGCATTCAAAATTTAATACAGATATGCTGTTTCCCCAAACGGGAAACAGCATATTTTTTGGCGAAATTTGCATATCCCCTTGCTTTTTTTGAAATAATGGGTATAATAGATGTATGTGAACGGCGATGAAAGCAATCGTCTGTGCCGCTGTCATAGAGAACTGCCGGTTGGTGTAAGGCAGTACAGCCCCTGACGTGTCCACTTTCGGAGTTCCCGGTGAAAGCCGGAGGGTGGTATCCTTTATCATACTGTCGAGTGGCCGTACTGCGGCAATTTGGGTGGCAACACGGAGTTTCTTCGTCCCATGTTTGAGGCGAGGAATTTTTTTATTTCAGATTATTATTGTAGGAGGCATATATATGCTTGACATTAAGTTTCTTCGAGAAAATCCCGAGATCGTAAAGCAAAACATCAAAAATAAGTTCCAGGATTCCAAACTTCCCCTGGTGGATGAGGTAATCGAGTTGGACGTGGAAAAACGCCGCGTTCTGCACGAGGTGGAGGAGCTTCGCGGAAGCCGCAATAAGTACTCCAAGATGATCGGCGCGCTCATGGGCCAGGGCAAGCGTGAGGAAGCCGAGGAAATGAAGAAGAAGGTTACCGAAAATGCGGCCAAGCTGGCTGAGGACGAGGCCCGTGTAACCGAAATCGATGAGAAGATCCAGAAGATCATGATGATCATTCCCAACATCATCGATCCCTCCGTGCCGATCGGTAAGGACGATTCCGAGAACGTGGAAATCCAGAAGTATGGCGATCCTGTCGTGCCCGATTTCGAGATTCCGTATCATACGGAAATTATGGAGCGCTTCGACGGTATCGATCTGGATGCGGCACGTCGCGTGGCAGGTAACGGTTTCTACTACCTCATGGGTGATATTGCGCGCCTGCATTCCGCTGTGATCTCCTACGCGAGAGATTTCATGATCGAGCGTGGATTCACTTACTGCATCCCTCCCTTTATGATCCGCTCCGACGTGGTAACCGGTGTTATGAGCTTTGCGGAAATGGAAGCCATGATGTACAAAATCGAGGGCGAGGATCTGTATCTGATCGGCACCAGCGAGCATTCCATGATCGGTAAGTTCATTGACCAGATCATCCCCGAGGCAAAGTTGCCCTATACGCTCACCAGTTATTCTCCCTGCTTCCGTAAGGAGAAGGGTGCTCACGGCATCGAGGAGCGTGGCGTATACCGTATCCATCAGTTTGAAAAGCAGGAAATGATCGTTGTCTGCAAGCCTGAGGAATCCCCCGAGTGGTTCACAAAGCTTTGGCAGAATACAGTTGATCTGTTCCGTTCCATGGATATCCCCGTAAGA
>JAZSCY010000395.1:0-9805 GCA_045530875.1 Eubacteriales bacterium | reverse complement strand
ATGAAGATTCTGGGCGCCAATGTAGTGGAGGTTACCCACGGTCTGGCCACCCTGAAGGAAGCGGTGGACTCCGCTTTTGTGGCGTACGCCAAGGAATACAAGGACGCCATCTACTGCATCGGCTCCGTAGTTGGCCCCCATCCCTTCCCCATGATGGTGCGGGATTTCCAGCACGTGGTGGGCGAGGAAGCCAGAGAGCAGTTCATTGAGATGACGGGCGAGTTGCCGGATGCCATCGTCGCCTGCGTGGGCGGCGGCTCCAATGCGGCCGGCTTCTTCTCCGGATTCTTGAACGATCCCGTGGATATTTACGGCATTGAGCCTCTGGGCCGCGGAACGGCTCTGGGTGATCACGCCGCCAGCCTTCAGTACGGCACCGAGGGCATTATGCACGGCTTCAACTCCATCATGCTGAAGGATGAGAACGGCGATCCCGCCCCCGTATACTCCGTGGCCAGCGGTCTGGACTATCCGTCCTCCGGCCCCGAGCACGCTTTCCTTCACGAATTGGGCCGGGTAAAATACGACGTGATCGGTGACGACGACACCATCGACGCCTTCTTTGAATTGTCCCGCATGGAGGGTATCATTCCCGCCATCGAAAGCGCCCATGCCGTAGCCTACGGCATCAAACTGGCCAAGAAGATGGGCACGGGCTCCGTGCTGATCAATCTGTCCGGCCGCGGCGACAAGGATATGGACTACGTTATCGAAAAATACGGCATCCGCTGATGCCATCCCGGGGGATTTGCCGCGCGCATATCCCCCTTTGTTTGTGGAGGTTTTATGGATCTGAGAATACTGTATGAGGATGCCCATCTGCTCTGCGTGATCAAGCCCGCCGGCATCGCCTCCGAGGGGGACGGCATACCCCGTCTCATCGGGGAATATCTGTGGAAAAACGGCGGAGGTGACGCGCCCTATGTAGGGGTGGTTCACCGGCTGGATCGGGATGTGTCCGGCGTGATGGTCTTCGCCAAGGAGGAAAAGACCGCCGCGGCCCTCTCTGCCCTGATCGCCCAGCGAGAATTCACAAAGGAATATCTGGCCATCGTATTGGGGGAAATGGATGCCGCGGGGGAGATGCGGGATCTGCTCTACCACGACAAGGGACGCAACAAAACATTCGTGGTAAAACGTCTCCGCCGGGGTGTGCGGGAAGCATCCCTGGACTATCGCACGCTCTCCGTCCGTGAGGGAAATTCCCTGGTCCACGTCCGTCTGCACACCGGCCGCACCCATCAGATCCGGGTGCAGTTTTCCTCCCGGAAGCATCCGCTTCTCGGGGACGGAAAATACGGCGGCGGCAAGGGAAAGATCGCTTTGTTCTCCCACAAGATCGCTTTTGTTCATCCCGTGACGAAGGAAGAGATGTGCTTCTCTGCCCTGCCGCCGATCACAGACGCCTGGGAAATATTCGCAAACGATCTCACCGCTCTTTGCGGGAAAGAATTCCTATAACGGATTTCACCCTTGATTCTCCTACCGGAGTCCTGTATAATAAATACTGCAGCAGGCCGGCTGATACTCTGAATGATGAAAGGAGGTATTTTTCAACATGATCAACTTTACTAAGAACGAGGTGGCCCTCGGCTAAAGGTGCGGTCCACTCCCGCACCGTTGCCGAGCGATCCTGATCTCGACGAAACCGCAGGAAGGCTGGCACACTCTGTGTCGGTCTTCCTCACCGGTTGTTTGCAAGCGGGAGGATAATGTGTATAAAAATGCGAAAGATGTGTTGCCCGAATCCCTGCTCCGTCAGATATGGAAGTATGTGGAAGGGGAAAACATTTACATACCCAAACGGCAGGAATGCCGGGCGGCTTGGGGTTCTCTGAATGGATCCCGCCGCGAGTACGAGATGCGCAACGAACAGATCCGGCAAAGATATGCCGAGGAAGCCACGCTGGAAGAACTGGCGAAGGAATTCTGTCTGTCCGTGGAAAGCATCCGCAAAATCGTGTGATGCACGGCCATCTCGTCAAAAATTGCTTTTTTCTGCCCCACACGGGGCGTTTGTCAAGCACAGGATGGCGAATCCGCTCCTGTGTCCGCTGCGGGTGATCTCACCGGATCCCCTGAAACCGGATTCCACGAAACTGTCCCATACGGCAATCAGTCGGCCTGCTGGGGACAGTTTTTTGTTTCTCAATCAAATTCTGTTGATATTGCATAAATTTCCCCTCGCGCATCAACAAATTCATTGACAAGATGCACTTGGTGTGATAAAATATACACATCTCCAGGCACTCGATCCAAGATCTGTATTACCTGAAAAGGAGTAATCGCCATGACAAAGAAAATTCTTGCCCTTTTGCTGGCCGTTTTGATGCTGGTGCCTGTGTTTGCCGCCTGCAACGAAACGCCTGACACCCCCGGTACTCCCGGCACGCCCGCTGATACGGGCAACGGCGACGATACGCAGCCCGAGGATACGGCTCCCACCGGCCTGGTTCTGGATAAGACGGACTTCGGCGGTGCAAAACTTCGTGTTCTCGGTATCAGCGAAAGTTTGTATCTGGGCTACTACACCACAGATGACGTGTGGCGTGAAACCGACGGCACCGATCAGTTTGAGTCCGCCGTTTACAAGCGCGTACAGGATTGTATCAACAAATACAACTTCTCCATCGAGTACTCCGACAGTGCCAGCACCACCAAGGATCTCGCCAGCATGGTATCCGGCGGTCTGGATCAGTACGATCTGATCTTTGGTCTGTGGTCCGGTCTGTTCAGTTCCTCCAAGCAGGGCCACCTGATTGATCTGCGGGAAGTTCCAACCATCAATCTGGAAAATGCCTGGTGGGATCAGAACGCCAATGACAATCTGTCCGTGGCCAATCGCCTGTTCTACACCACCGGCGAAGTATCCACCATCGACGATCAGTGCACCCGTGCGCTGTACTTCAACAAGACGCTGGCGGAAAACAATCAGCTGGAAAGCCCCTACACCCTGGTGCGCAGCAACCAGTGGACCTTTGATAAGTTTGCGAAAATGTGCCGTGACGTAGCCAATGACGTGGACGGCGGCGGTACGCTGGATGAAGACGATGTAGTCGGATTCTTCTATGAGAACGGCCAGTTCTCCTACTTCATGACCGCCATCGGCGAGCAGTACGCCACCCTGGATGAAACCGGCAAGCCCCAGTACACATGGCTGCAGAGCGCTGACGCTGTGACCAAGCTGGACAGCGTTGCCAATCTTCTTATTGATGAGAAGGCAGTCTTCCCCATCACTAAATACACCAATGCCGGCGGAAATGCATACGGATATGCCCGCAGCAAATTCGCTGCCGGTAAGCATCTGTTCTCCGTAGGCGGTGCGCTGGTCATCTCCGAGTTCGCCGATATGGAAGACGAGTTCGGTATCGTGCCCATGCCCAAATGGAACGCCGATCAGGATAAGTATTATCACGTGGTGGAAACCGTTACTCCTCTGTACGGTATCCCCAACACCAAGACCGACACCACCGATATCGGCTACATGATCGAGTACTTCTCCTACGAAGGCTTGCAGACTCTGACCCCCGTTTATAAGGAAACCATGCTGAAGCGCCGCTATGCACCCGATGCAGACAGCGCCGACATGCTGGACATCATCTACGCAAACCGTTCCTTCGATATCGGTTACGTAGGAAACTGGAGCAATATTACCTCTATGGGTGACTCCAGTATAGCCGCAGGCAGATCCCCCAAGATGAACGCTTATAACCGCGCGAGCACCAGCGTTTCCGCACAGATCGACAAGGAGTATCAGGACTTCTTGCTGGTGGGTAAGGACGTGGCTGAAACTCCCGCTGAATAACCCACAGAACCAAAAATCCTGCTGTCCCAAGGGACAGCAGGATTTTTATTATGTATCACACCGACTTCGGCTTGATGCGGCTTCCTTTTGTCACCGGACCGGTGGCATGTACCGCTCTGGCACGGGCTTCAAAATCGCGGATCGCGGCGGAGGGCAGCACCGGCGGCTTCCGTCCGAGGAACCGATCCCGCCAATCGCCACTGTACGCCACCTGCGCCTCCAGCATGGAAGCATCCACCTCGCCCATCAGATACCCACGCATGGCCGTTCCCTCGCCCTGGCAGATTCTTTGCCGCTTGGGGAAGTAATGCTGCAGAAGAAAATGGGCGTAACTCACCAGACGCAGATTTCCATAGCACCGATACCGGCGATCGTATTCCACGCCGGTGGCCTCCACGGCCACGGTGTATCCGGTGCGCACTGCGCCGATGATATCATCGTGCTCCGCTGATTCCGCGAAGCAGACAGTAAAGGAGTGGGGAAAATCTTCGGATTTTTCCATGCCGTGCACATCGCTGGAGCCGACAATGGAGATTTTCAGTCCCTCGGAACGCAGATCCGCCCACAGATTGATGGAGCGGTTGATGCCCACCTGGCCCATGGCACCCACCACTTCGTAGACATCGAACATACCGCTGGTGAGGAAAATCTTTGCCAGCTCGTCCCGCACGTTGTGCACGCGGACATTCTTCGGCTGCCAGTAGGGATGGGCAAAAATCGCCAATCCTCCCGCGTCGTGGATGCGGTCTGTGGCCCACATGGCCCGGGCGTAACGATAGCGGTACATTTCGGGAATATCCTCCGGCACACGGGATTCGTATGCCGCGATCTCTGCCGCGTATTCTTCCTGATGGCGGAAGTACAGATCCGCCACGGAGGAATTGCCGCCCACGTGAACAATGTGCACATTGCTCTCCGGGGCGTGTACCTCCTCGCCGCGGATGCGGGTGATGCCCAAGCGCACACCGGCGTATGCCTCATCCACCTCATAACCCGGATAGAATCGGTTATGATCCGTCAGAGCGAAGAAATCGTAGCCCTGCTCCCGATAATGCCCTGCCAGAGCCGCCGGATCCCGCTTGCCGTCGGAGCGGATGCTGTGGGAGTGGAAATCTCCCTTCAAGGGCACACGGGCGTACAGATCCTCCTTCAGGGCGTACACAAACAGTTCGGCAATCTTCTTATCCTCTCGGATCAGCCAGAACAGATACTGTCCCTCCTCGGGATAGGTGTAGGAGAAGCGGATCACGCCGTCCTTCGCCGTTACGGGAAAGGATTTGTGGCTCAAAAGCGTCTCGTAATTGTCTTCGTTGCCATTGGTTTGAATGGCCGTAACGGTCAACTCCTCCCCGTCACAGAAAAGGAATCCCCTCTCCACGGGAGTGATGATCATTTCCATCGGCCGACCGACCGGGAGAACGGAGGGATATATGGCGTAATTATCCGGAATGGGAAGCATATGTATCTCCTTTGGCGTAAATCTTGGTATAAATGTACCACAAAATGGGGATTTTTTCAAGGTTTGGGGAAGAATTCGCAAAAAAATCCGACCGATACGAAAAAAACTCTTGCAAAGGCGGGGAAGATATGATACAATAACATCCGACGGGGGTATAGCTCAGCTGGGAGAGCGCTTGAATGGCATTCAAGAGGTCAGCGGTTCGATCCCGCTTATCTCCACCAATGAAAATGAAAATACGTCGTGCCTCAGCGCGGCGTATTTTTATTTTTATTCATCGGTGGTGTTGGTGGGACGAACCGCACGGTTCAGATCCCGCTTATCTCCACCAAAACAAAAACACCGGTGCTTCGCATCGGTGTTTTGTTTTGCGTTCAGGGAAGTTGATCGAACCGCCTGCCGAGCGAAGCACGGCTCTTGTTTTTCGCTGCGCTGATGGACGGTTTGCACTATCGAGTGCGAAAAACGCGGTTCAGATCCCGCAGTTTTTGGTGGGGCGAACCGCACGGTTCAGATCCCGCTTATCTCCACCAAAACAAAAACACCGGTGCTTCGCATCGGTGTTATGTTTTGCGTTCAGGGAAATGGATCAAACCGCCGGGTGCAAAATTCCGCACCGCTATTGACACCCCCACCGATCCGTGCTATGATACACCCGTATATTAGCAAAGGAGATTGTTATGTCCAAACAAGTTCGCAATATAATTGTTATCAGCGCGCTGGTATACATCGCAGCGTATATTGGCCGCCTATCCTATACCGCTTCTCTGGTAGGCATTCTGGAAGTTACCGGAGCCTCCAAATCTGCCGCAGGCCTTGTCAGCACCTATTTTTATATGACGTACGGATGCGGCCAGCTGCTGAACGCATTCCTCTGCAAATATTACAAACCCCGACCGGTAATCGCCGGCGTTTTGGCCGTCTCCCTGGCCGCCAATGTTTTGGCCGCCCTTTGCCGGGACGTACATATCATCAAATACATCTGGCTCATCAACGGAGCCGCTCAATCCATGCTCTGGTGTACCCTGATCGAGATGATCTCCCGAAAAGTACCCACGGAGCATCGAAAAAAAGCCATTTTTGCCATGAGCATCACCGTCGCCGTGGGCACCGCAACCATTTACGGAATCGCCGCCCTCTGTATGGCGCTGGATCGGGTGTTTCTCACTTTCTGGCTGGCGGCGGCCGTCCTTCTTCTTGCCATGATCGCCTGGCTGACCGTCACCCGCATCCTGCCCAAAATCCCCGATGAGAAGATTGAAACGGATCTCCCTGCCGCCCCCGCCCGACGCCGCGGTATATCCTTCACCGGCATGAGCGCGCTTGTGATATGCGGCCTGTTCGCCATCGGCAACGGATTCATGAAGGACACGATGACCACCTGGGTACCCAGTCTGCTGTATGACGAATTCTCCCTTCCCACATCCTATTCCGTGCTGATCACGCTGATTCTGCCGCTGCTCTCCTTCTTTGGCGCCACCATCGCTCTGGCCATGCACAAAAAAATTCCCAATTACAATATTATGCAGAGCATTTTGTTCTTTGCGGCGGCCCTGATGTTCGGCGGCGTGTATATTTCCTATCGGGCCCACATCCTGCCGGGTGCCATCGTGTTTGCCGGACTGAACGCCACGCTGATGTCCGCCGTGAACAACATTATCACATCCATGATCCCTCTGGAGCGGGGCAAAGGCGCCGGTATGTTCGCCGGTATGATGGATGCTTTTTGCTACGTGGGCAGTACCTTGAGCGGTGTGGTACCGGGGATCATTCTGGAAAATGGCGGTTTTCCCGCTTTGCTCCTTCTTTTGCCCATCTGTGCATTGAGTCTGGCGGCCTTCTCCCTGTCCGCTACCTTGCTGGAGCGGAAGAGGAGAAGAGCCCTTCCCTCCCCTTGACGGATCGGAGAAAAACGGGTACAATAAATACATACCTATCTCACCGACAACGGAGATTGCTTATGAAAAAATACACCATCGGCATCGACTACGGAACCCTGTCCGGCCGTGCCGTTCTTGTGCGCGTGGCCGACGGCGCTGTGATGGCCGAATCCTCCATGGCCTATCCCCACGGCGTAATGGATGAGACTTTGCCCGACGGCACCCCTCTGCCCCCCAAATTCGCCTTGCAGCATCCTCAGGATTATCTGGACGTGCTGTACACCGTCCTCCCCGATGTGATCCGTCAGGCGGGCGTATCCCCCGAGGAGATCGCCGGCATGGGTGTGGATTTCACCTCCTGCACCGTGATCCCCACAAAAGAGGACGGCACACCCCTTTGCTTTTTGCCTGAATTTGAGCACGAGAAGCACGCCTATGTAAAACTGTGGAAGCATCATGCTGCCCAGGATCAGGCGGATCGGATCCGGGAACTGGCCGAGGTGCGGGGGGAGAAATGGCTGTCCCGTTACGGCGGAAAAATCTCCTCCGAGTGGATGTTCCCCAAAATTCTGGAGATTCTGGAAAACGCCCCTCACGTCTACGAGGCCGCCGATCGCTTCATTGAGGCGGGGGACTGGATCGTCTGGATGCTGAGCGGCAACGAAGCGCGCAGTGCCTCCGTTTCCGGCTTCAAATCCTTTTGGGGCGAGGACGGATGCTACCTGACCGACGATTTTTTGAGGGAGCTGCATCCCGGCCTCACCGGCATCATCGGCACAAAAATCCCCCGTGAGGTGTATCAAAACGGAACGAACACCGGCTATGTCTGCGATGCGGCCCGGGCAAAAACCTGCCTGGCACCACAGACAGCCGTGGCTCCCTGCGTGCTGGATGCTCACGTAGCCTTCCCGGCCCTGGGTCTGCGGAAGCCGGGGCAGATGCTGATGATCGTGGGCACCTCCGGCGTGGACATCGTTATGAGCGAAAAGGAAGCGGCGGTTCCGGGCATCTGCGGCTTTGTGAATCACGGCATTCTGCCTGGATATTTTGGATATGAGGCGGGGCAGTGCTGTGTGGGCGACGGCTTTGACTGGTTTGTGAAAAACTGTGTGCCCGCATCCTACACGGAAGCCGCACGGGAAGCCGGCACGTCCATCCACGCCTATCTGCGAGAAAAAGCCGCCCGACTTCGCATCGGGGAAAGCGGACTGATCGCCCTGGACTGGTGGAACGGCAATCGCTCCATTCTGAACGATTCCTCCCTCAGCGGCATGATTTTGGGTCTGACCTTGCGCACAAAGCCGGAGGAGATCTACCGTGCCCTGCTGGAGGCCTGCGCGTTCGGCACCCGCATGATCATTGATAATTTTGAAAAGCACGGCATCGCTGTAACGGAGCTGTATGCCGCCGGCGGTATCGCCATCAAAGATCCGCTGATGATGCAGATCTACTCCGATGTGACCGGCAAACCGATCCGCATCGCCGACAGCACCCAGGCCCCCGCCGTAGGTTCCGCCATCTTCGGTGCAACGGCGGCCGGGCTGTTCCCCTCCCTGTACGATGCGGCCGCCGTTATGGGCCGGGTGCGGGAGACGTCCTACACCCCCGATCCTGCGGCGCATACCGCCTATGACAAGCTGTACGGAGAATACGAGCTCCTGCACGATTATTTCGGCCGGGGGGCAAACGATGTGATGAAGCGCCTGCGGAAATTCTGAGAAGGAATCCCCCGCCGTGGAGAATCGTGTCCTATCCGTGGCTATTTTGTAAACTTTCCTGCCCTCGCCTTGTAATCCTGCCGCTTTTTTACTACAATATCCTTATACCAACGAATGAGGATTCTGTATGCTGAACTTTTTCCGGGATAATTCCCGTATTATATCCAAGCTGTATTTTTACCACTTCGGTGCCGCCTTCTTCTCCATTATGATGATCATGGCCGTCCCGGATGACAACGTCACCCTGGGGTTGGTTGTGGGCGTATTCTGCGCTTTCTTCCTCGTGTTTTTGAATCACGTAGTTCTGTGGGAGCAGGGTGCGCTGTGCCGCCTGCAGGTGGATGCGGGACGTGCCTCCTACAATCCCCTGAAAGGATTGTACATCATGCTGGCGGTGAATTTCCCCAATTTCCTGCTGGCGATTCTGTACGTGCTGGGCTCCAAAAACGGCCCCTTCGGCTGGGATTCCGGCATTCTGGATTTCTTCCGGGTCATTATGCTGTTCTGGGAAGCCATGTACGTCCGCGTGATCCAGGCCATCGGTGACAGCCCCTTTTTGTGGCTGGCCGCTCCGGTGCCGGCTATCGTGCTCGGCTTCATCAGCTACTGGCTGGGTCTGGCCGGATGCCGTGCCGCCGGTGTATTCTCCGGCCCAAAGGTGGAGAAAGCCAAAAAAAGAAAATAATACAAAACCCCTGCAGCAGCAGGGTTTTTCTTCTTTAATAAATTGGAATACGATGACACGCTGTGTTCGCACCGACTTTATGCCATCTGACATAGCTCTCCGCTTTTTCTTTGACACCATTGGCGCAAAGAAAAAGCTAGCAAAAAGAAACGCCGTTACAAGGGCGTTGCCCTTGACCCACCACCTTTTAAAAAAGGTGGACGAAAACTTTAATAAAAAATCGTTTTAAGATTTTTGGGGGTGCGGACCCTTTTTGCA
>JAZSCY010000247.1:0-1860 GCA_045530875.1 Eubacteriales bacterium | reverse complement strand
AATACGAGCATATCCTCCCGCTGCTCGTGTCCATTGAGGAAAGCGACGAGATTGACGGGATGCTGATGGTGCTGAACACCATGGGCGGAGACGTGGAAGCGGGACTGGCCATCGCCGAAATGATCGCCAGCATGAAAAAGCCGGCGGTAACGCTGGTTTTGGGGGGCGGACATTCCATCGGCGTTCCTCTGGCGGTGTCGGCCCGTCGATCGTTTATTGTTCCTTCGGCGACTATGACCATCCATCCCGTCCGCATGAGCGGCACGGTGGTGGGCGTTCCCCAGACATACTACTATTTTGAGCGGATGCAGGATCGCATCATCCGATTCATTACCTCCCATTCCGGGATCCGGGAGGAGGAATTCCGGCAGCTGCTTCTCCGCACGGATGAGATTGCCACGGATGTAGGATCCATCATCGACGGCTATAAGGCGGTGGAGATCGGCCTTATCGGGGCGGTGGGCGGCCTGTCCGATGCATTGGAGGCACTTCGGGAGGAGATTCGTGCCTGCCGTGCATCGGAGGCGAAGGGAGCCTCGGAATAACAGAAAAAAACCTCCGGCCAGTGACCGGAGGTTTCTTTATGAATTCTGTTTTTTCAGATCGGCAATGAACCGCTGAGGGGATTTGCCCATCACGCGGGCGAAAACTTTGGAGAAGTACAGAGGATCGTTGAAGCCGATCAGATAGGCGATTTCCTTGGAGGAGGTAACGCCGTTCTGCATCAATTCGCAAGCCCGCTGAATGCGCAGGGACTGGACGTATTCCCGGAATCCAAGTCCGAACTCTCTGGAGAAGCAGTCGGAGAGATATTTGGGATTGTAGGACATTTGCTCCGCCAGGGAGGAGAGGGTCAGGGAGGTATCGCAGTAGTGAGCGTCCGCATATTCCCGTATCCGTCTGGCTACGCTGATGTTTTTGTGCTTGGAAATATCGCTCTGTGGGCCCGAGGGCATATCGGGAGTCAGCTGCGCCAGGGAATACATCAAAACCGATTCCGCCACCAGATCGATATTGCCCGGAGTGGAGTTGTGCAAAGCGGATTTCCAGAAGGGAAGCAATTCTTCCGTGGCGGTGCGCATGTTGGATTGCTCCGTCAGACCTACCCGTTCCGCGATCGAAAGCATCCGCTGCCCTACAAAGGTAATGTACATATACTCCAGGCCGCTGCGCTGCTCAATATAGTATTGCTGGAGAGGGAAGGTGAGGAACATGGCCCCGCCCCGGAGAGGAAAATGCCCTCCGTTGATGTGCAGAACCCCCTCGCCCCGCACCACCAGATACAGCCCGGCATGGGACTGCACCCGATGCATGGCCAGCACCTCCGGATTCTTTTCGTAGACAAAGTTCAGAACCCGTACATCGGTGCCCTCGCGCACCGGGACGAATTTGCAAATGTTACCGTCCATGGCGTCCTCCGCAGAACGTTCGTTGTTATGGCTATTTTACCATATAAAGAGTATTCCGTCAACGAAAAGATGGAAGAATTCCATGTAAAAGTTGATTTTTTCCATATACCTGGCGTACAACTACGTGTATAATGATTATGTACAGTCGTGTACTGCGCTGATCGTGCGCAGGGGACGGCGGTACACTTCCCAAGTGGAATATATCGCGCGATGTGGCGCGTATATTGTATGAACGAAAATTATTTTTAGGAGGTTTTCACAATGGGAAAAGTTAAGATTGGTGTGTTTGGCGCAGGCCGCGGCAAAACCATGATCGGTCAGGTTCTGGCCCGTGCAGACGGACAGGCAGAGCTGGTTGCTATCTGTGACAAGCACCGTCCTTCCCTGAATGCTGCCGGTAACATGGCAAAGGCCAAAGGTCTGGAGGTTGCTCTGTATGAGGACTTCGACG
>JAZSCY010000138.1:0-12926 GCA_045530875.1 Eubacteriales bacterium | reverse complement strand
TATCTGTATCTGGCTCGCGGTACGTCGGACGGCGGCGGATCGGTAATGGATATTCTGGTGAAGATTGCTCCCAGCGTGTGGGGCCGGCTTGGACTTTTGACCGTTCTCGTTACAGCCATGTTCTTTATGGCGTACGGAGTGTTCGCCGGCATACAGAAACTCTCCACAAAAAAGAATAGAGAAAAGCACCTCGTTTGAGGTGCTTTTTTTGGTGCGATCAACGGCAGTAACCAAACGAAGGATTACAGCATAATTTCACGGAATTCTTTTGGAAAATGGAGTTTATACCACATAAGCGTTGCTGCCAGCTTGACATAGGCAACCCCGTGTGCTTTCTGGAACAAAAATCGGATTTTGCTGATGGAATCGACAAACCAATCCTCCCCGTCAATGGCTTTCAGCTGCAGGCGAATATCGTCGGGGAGGCCGTTTTTTGCATAGATTCCTCGGCGGGTGTCCTGCATCACTTTGCAAGCAAATCCTGTGTCAGCCATTCCTCTGGCAAGCATTTTACCTTGGACATAGTTGAACACATCCTCGCGATACGCAATCACCTGGGCCGTCGAGTGACCGGCCTCAATAAGTTTGTCCCCATTGTCATACCACACACCCGTACCGTGCGTCAAGCCCATGATTTGAATCAGATCATGGAACGATTGCGGGGAAATCGAGCACAGCACGTTTTTCATAAAGCCTCCGCCAAATTCGATGATTCCTTCGGTATGGAATTCCCGGAACTCTTTCAATATTTCGCCGGAGATAAACGGTACTCTCTCAAAACAGGTGGCGGTGGCTCTCTCCAATTTCTTATAACGCGAAAATTCTTCATCGGCGCGAAGGGCAATAGAGCATTCGCCTTCTTCGGTTGATACCGAGCAAGTAATGATCTTGATTGTTTCCAGCTCTCTGTTTGTCAGTGTACAATCCGTAAAGTATTCCTGTATGACGGATATTGCGGAAGAAATATATTCCGGAGATACCGATATAAAAAAGCCTGTGTTCCGTTGTTCAAAAGGGCGGAATGCTTCCAGGGGGAGGTTGTGTCCGTCTGCGTGCATTGTATATCCGCACGAGCAGACTTTCCCCCTGAGATCCCAGCCGTCATGGGTACTGTTATCGAACAGTACGGTGCGGCATTTGGGACAGTAATAATGGGGTTTCAGAGGATTGATTTCCGTGGCTCCCAACAGATATGCCGTGAAAGAAGATCCAACACTACCTCCAACACGAATATGCTCGCCATGCTTTTGCGCCTTGGATGCAAGCAAGGACAGTAAATCCAAATAAACGATCCTATCTGTATTTTGCATGTCGGCTTGTTCGGTCAGTAAGCGATTCGTTATTTCGATGGGCGCTGGATTTCCGTATCGTGCATGCATGGCATTAAAGGCTTTGGCCCATAGTTGTTTTTTCATTGCAAATACTCCTTTTTTCTCCTTTTCGGAGGAATGATATTTGCAAGTCAGAAGCTCATCCACGCTGATTCCGAGAACTTCACTTAATTTATATAAAGTATTACTTTGCGGCTTGGAGGAACCGTTCTCCCATTTTGAGACCGCTTTGTCGGAAACGCCGACGAGCGCGCCGAGCTGATACTGCGTAAGGCCTCTACGCGATCGCAGCTCATGCAGAAAATTACCAAAACTATAGTCTTTCATAATATCCTCCGTCTGCTTGCTGAGTATATTATAGTATGAAATCCGCCGCACTTCAAGACAGCATCTGTCTACCGCAGGTAGAAATGAAAATTGATAAGTCTGCGTTAGGGCACCAATTGGAGGCGCTATTTTCTGGTGACATGGAGGGGAATCGGTCTCGCGAAGATCGCTTTGCGATCTTCATCGGCCATCGGTCAGGGTGCGGGAAAATCGTCCACCGGACGCTTTTCTGACACGCACCCGTTCGATTCCCCTTTGATTCATACAAGAAAAAGAAAACATCCGAACAAGTTCGGATGTTTTCTTTTTGGTGACCCGGAGGGGAATCGAACCCCTGTTACTGCCGTGAAAGGGCGGTGTCTTAGCCGCTTGACCACCGGGCCTGGTAGCGGAGACTGGACTTGAACCCGTGACCTACCGGGTATGAACCGGTTGCTCTAGCCAGCTGAGCTACTCCGCCATATATGTGCGCCGATCGCTTTTTTGCGGCGACCCACAAGCGCTCATATATTCTACCACGCAAGTGTGGGATTGTCAAGATGATTTTTGAAATTTTTTAAGAAATTCTGCGATTTATCTTATCCGTCGCTTTCATTCTCTTTGTCTACGTCGGCCAGCCGCTTTTCCGTGGGCTTGATATATACATCCGCCAAAGGATTTTTGGCCACCGCTTCTTCCATGCCCCGGTCGCTGACGTGGGTATAGATCTGGGTGGTGGTCAGCTGCTCGTGTCCCAAAATATCCTTCAGCACACGGATGTCCACCTGTCCGGTCTGATACATCAACGTGGCAGCGGTGTGACGCAGCTTGTGGGTGGAATAATGCTTGTATTCCAGACCGGCGGCACCCAGATATTTTTTCACCATCCACTGAATGGTTTTAATGCTGAGCCGATTGCCGTTGCGGCTGATGAACAGGGCGTTTTCATCCTTAGCCTTGGGCTTCAGTGTTTGCCGGACGGGAAGATATGCTGTCAGCGCTTCCCGGCACGCATCGTTCAGATAGACCACCCGTTCCTTGGCGCCCTTACCCAGCACACGCAGGGATCGGAGTTCCGTATCCAGATCGCCAAAACTGATGCCGGCCAATTCCGACAGTCGCATACCGCAGTTGAGGAACAGCGTCAGAATCGCGTAGTCCCGGGCCCGATTGTCAGAATCCGCGTCCGATTGCACTGCCGAGAGAAGGCCGATGCTCTCCTCCACGCTCAGATGCTTGGGCAGCTGCTTTTTCTGCTTGGGTGATTCGATGTTGGCGGTGGGATTGACTTCCAGATAATTCCTTTTCACCGTCATGTATTTGAAAAGAGCCTTGATCGCCGACAGCTTGCGGGCGCTAGTTCGCTTGTTGTTGCCTCTTTGCGCATCGATGTACATCAAAAAACCGTACACGTCCGATGTAGTGATTTTCCTGATAAAGTCTATGTCAACCCCACGGATGTCCACGGCAAGCATGGTTTCCTCCGTGAGGGATTTTCCCTGGGATTTCAGGATCATATAGCGGAAAAAGGTGCGCAGATCGGTGAGGTATTCGTCCACCGTCCGGGAGGAGCATCCCTGAATACTCAATTTATACGAGGCAAATTCCCCCAGAATGGGCGGGAAAGACGACAGATCCTTGGTGGGATTCATGGGCAGACTCCTTTCGTGACAGATGATCTGTATACATTATAGCACGCCTCGGGAAGGTGTGCAAGCGAAAAAGCAATTTCCGCCGGCTGTGTCGTTTTTGTAAACTTTGCGGCAAATCTCTTGTGTTTTGGAGGATTATTTACTAAAATATCCGTAAGAGAATCTGTGAGAGGATTATTGTATGGGGAATTTCCTGAGAGAGAATAAGCAAGTTTTGCGAAAACTGATCACCAATCAGTTCGGGGCGGCGTTTCTGGCTTTGGTTCTGGCCTTTACAGGCGTAAGGATCGGTCAGAGCGTGTATCTGGTGAGCAGTATTCTGTCGGTGATTTTTCTTTTGTATCTGGATTATGCCACCCTGTGGGATGAGGGAGCAAAGGCCCGTATCCGCGTGGACGGCGGCCGGGACAGAAAGAATCCTCTTGCCGGTCTGTGGCTGGGCATTGCCGCATCCGCACCCAATCTGCTTCTGGGCGTGCTGACGGCACTCTTCACGGTATTATTTCAGATCACAAAAGCCCCCTGGGCCGATGTGGGAAGCGGTATCTGTGCGATTGCCGCCCGCCTGTGGCAGGCCATGTACATGGGCATTCTGCAAAGCATCGCGCCCGCAGGGAAGTACATTTTGCTACTGATCCCGATTCCCGCGATCCTTGTTTGCTTCGGCGCATACCGCCTCGGCTTTGAAAACATCCGCCTCCTGGGCGGCAAAAAACGAAAATAATCCAAGCAGGCACTGCAATTTGTATGCAGTGCCTATTTTGTTTGCGGAATGTGCTTCCCGGACTTGTTTTCTTCACAATTTTACTGTATAATGATTATGTATACATATGCCTATTTCTTGATGAATACGAGGTGACGGTTGTGCAGTATTCTTTCCGCGGCGGACTTCGCCTGGATCCTCATAAAAAAACGCGCAATAAGCGCGTGGAAATATTGCCCCATCCTAAGACGGTGACGGTGCCGATTCTTGCGCAGATGGGATGTGCGGCGGAGATTTTTGTGTCCGTCGGCGATACGGTGGCTGTGGGACAGCCTCTCGGAAACGGCGGCGGCGGTCTGTATTGCCCGGTGCATGCCGGTGTGTCCGGCCGTGTGACGGACATCTGTGAGGGGGTGGATCCCCTCAGCGGCCCTTATACGGGCATCGTGATCGAAAACGACGGTTTGGACACGCAGGCTCCTGGCGTTGTTCCCTTTGACAAATCTTTGCAGGATGCCACCGGAGAGGAGCTTCTGGCGGTGATCCGTAATGCGGGCATCCCCAGCATGGTGACGGAAGCTTTGCCGGTGTATGCGGTGATCGAATCCTGCATTGGACGGGTGGATCGGATTATCGTCAACTGCACGGAATGCGAGCCCTATCTCACCTCCACGTATCGTCTGCTGGTGGAGAATCCCGCTGCGGTGATCAACGGGGTAAAAATCCTTTTGAAAGCGATCGGTGTGCGCCAGGCCTTTTTGGCGGTGGACAACCGGTGTCTGGACGCACTGGATAAATTGGAAAAACTGCTGGACGGCAGTAAGATGATTTACGGCCGGGGCGTGGATTACAAATATCCCATGCAGGAGCAAACATTGCTGTACGCCATGACCGGACGGGAACTGCCTGCCGGTAAGAGCGCCGTCGATGCGGGATGTGTGATGTTCCGCGCGGAGACCTGTGCGGCTGTTTTCCAGGCGTTTGCTTATGGTATGCCGTATGTGCGCCGGGTAGTGACCGTGGCGGGAAATTGCATTTCCTCGCCCAAGAATGTGTCCGTCCCCCTTGGCACGCCGGTGAAGGATCTCATCGCTTTTTGCGGTGGACTGCGCCGATCTCCCGCCCACCTCATTCTGGGAGATCCCATGACGGGATGTGCGGTGGATCATACCGACGGATTGATTACCAAAGATACCACGGCGGTTCTGGCATTGTCCCGTTCCGCGGAAACAACGGATACCGCCGCCTGCATTCGCTGCGGACGGTGTGCGCAGGTGTGTCCCATGCATCTGATGCCCTTTTCCATTGCCCGTGCGGCGGATACAAATGCATGGCAGCGGGTGATTCGTCTGGGTGCGGAGGCATGTATTGCATGCGGATGCTGTTCCTATATTTGTCCCGGTGGTGTGGATGTGACCGCTAAAGTGATCCGGGCCAAGGACGAGTGCCGGGTACAGATCGCTGATCTGGCCGAACCCGCCGTGCCCACAGAGGAAACGATCTGCGAGGAAGAAACTCTCGTGATGCCGGAGGATACGGAAGAGACGGCAGCCGAGGTTGTGGCAGAGGATCCTGTAAAGGAGGAAACAGCCAGTGAAGAAGAATAAAAACATACCGGAAGTCAACGTGCTCCTGGATGTGACGGATGGGCAGGAGAGCGCCCCCGACACGAGCGGAGAGATTGTTATATTGCCCGACAGCGATTGGGAGCGGGAGAAGGAACAATCCCGCGATCCCGAACCCGCCGAGGTGGTGATCCCGGAGGACGGACAGACGGAAGAGCAGACAGAGCCGCCGTCTGTGAGCGTAGATCCGGATGATTCCCTTGAGGAGGAGATGACGGAGGAAATCGGTGACATCCAAGGGGATACCGCATCTCCGGAGGAGGACAGCGATGCGCCTGCTGTAACGGTGGTGGAATCAACCGCCGAAGAGGGAGAGGAGGCAGCGGAAAGCGCCCCCACTCTTTCCCGGGTGCGTGTGTCTCCGGCTCCGTTTTTGCGCACATCAGACAGAACCTCCTCTCTGATGCTGGACGTGATTATCGCCCTTTTGCCCGCCTATTTGTGGGGAATTTATACATTCGGCACCCGAGTGCTGACGGTGGGCGTGGTAAGTATCGGCTGCTGTGTGCTCTTTGAGGCATTGATGCAGCTGATCCTTCGCCGACCCGTGACGATTTTTGATCTGTCTGCCGTGGTTACGGGCTTGCTTCTGACGATGGGCTTTTCCTCGGCCGTGCCGATCTGGATGCCCATTGTGGGTGCGTTTGTCAGCATCGTGATTGTCAAAGGCCTGTTTGGCGGGTTGGGACGGAATCTGCTCAACCCCGCATTGGCGGCGCGGGTGCTGCTGCTTGTGTGGCCTTCCCAACTCCATATATTCACCGCACCCGGCGAGCGGCTCACCGGCATTGGCCTGACGGACGTGGTGTCCGTGACTACGCCGCTGGATGCGCTTCATTCCGGCACATTCCCCCGGGTGATGCTGTCTGACTTGATCCTGGGAAAAACCGCCGGATGCATCGGCGAGATTTTCCCCATATTGCTTCTGGCCGGCGGCATCTATCTCCTTGCGCGCCGTGTGATCACTTGGCATATCCCTGTAGCCTTTATTGGCACGGTGGCATGTCTGACCTTCTTCTTCCCCCAGATTGAGGGAAGCAGCCTCAACTTTATGCTGTGCGAGTTGTTCTCGGGCGGACTGCTTCTGGGTGCAATCTTTATGGCTACCGATCCCGTAACCTCGCCCACCACCACCTACGGCCGTCTTCTGTTTGGCGTGGGATGCGGTGTGCTTACGGTTTTGTTCCGGTATTTCGGATATTTTGCCGAGGGCATGCCTTTTGCCATTCTGGTCATGAATCTTCTTGTGTGGGTGATCGACCGCATTGTGGTGCCCACCCCTTTCGGAGGCAAGGTAAGCCATGGAAAATCGTAACGGCACATCCGGCAAGGGATTCCTTTCGGCACTGACGGATAAATACGGAAAGCAAGGCCTTGCGGCTATGGCGTTGTCTTTCGTGGCGGCACTGGCGGTGATGCTGGTGGCAGGATATACTTTGGGTGCCGGCATGCACCACGGGGCGACGGTTCCCCCGGTATCGGATGCAGAAGCGACGGATGACGGTACATCTCCCACCCATGCGGCACCGGAAACCCATCCTTCGTCGAAGGATCCGCCGGCCAATACCACACCGTCCTCGGAATCGGAGAAAACGCCGGTGGACACAACAGATCCTGTCGCGCCGCAGGACACCACATCCTATACGGACGTGGATCCCATACAGCGGGAAAATGACGATCTGAAAGTGCTGATCGTGAGTGGCGAAACCGTGTATGTCTACGATACCACCGATCCGGAGGATACAACCGATCCGGAGGATACCACTGAACCGGAGGATACCACCGATCCGGAAAACACCACGGGTCCGGAAGACACCACGGGTCCGGAAGATACCACGGGTCCGGAAGATACCACCGTACCGGAGGATACTACCGTACCGGAGGATACGGAAAATCCGGGCAGCATTTGGGATATCTTCGATAAAGAGGATGACGAACCGGAGGACACTACGGAGCCGGAAAATACCACCGTACCGGAAGATACCACTGTACCTGAGGATACGGAAAACCCGGGCAGCATCTGGGACGTTTTCCCGAGCGGCGACGATGAGGACGAGGTCGAGGATACCACCGAGGAAACGGACGCAGTGCCACAAGAATAACAAAAGACAAAGGCTGTTGCATTATGCAGCAGCCTTTTTGATTTAGAGAGTGGTCACATCCACATCGGGTTGCACGTGATCGGATGTGCTGATGGTGAATACGGAATCCAGCGGGGTGTGGTGGGAGAAGAATCCGCAGTTGTTCAAATAAAAATGATTATCCACTACGCCGCCGCCGTAATCCTGCCGCTGGGCTTTGCGGGCGGCATTGTCACCGGTGAGACGCATGTGATCCACAGGGATCCACTTGCCGGAGGTGGTCCTAATCCACTGGTTGTAATAGTGTGCGCGGCGGTAATTATGTCCGTTTACATCCACAAAGTTCTCCAGGAAGGAATGGGCACGGCGGACCCACGTCTGGGTCTTTGGACGCAAGAAGGAGCAGAGCAGCTCCCATTTGCCGCTTTCGGGAAAGAAGAAATAGGCGGTGTATTCCGTGCATTCGTTTTCCACCGGACGGATGTGACAAAGGAACTTGTACCGCTTGCCGGATTCCCACAGATACGTCATATAAGATTGCCCGCCCGAGCCTTCGTTTCCGAATTCGCCGGTGTGCATGCGGGGATGCTTGCGCAGAACCCGTATCCGCTGATCCTCGGGGATGGTGGAGGGATCGTCGGTGGTAAAGGGTGACCAGATGGAGAACAGCAGTTTCCGGTCTCCGTCGTGGCAGACCTGCATGCCGTAATATCCGCCGAAGAATCCGATGGCCATGCAGTAGGTGCCGTCGGGATCCTCACCGGGCATCACAGCCGCCTCGTTGTAGAACCACTCCACATCCTCGCCGTATGCCTCTATATCGTAGTTGCAGTGTACGGAGGGACCGCGGCGGATCCAGTAGAAATCCGATCGGTCACTTTCCCTGGCATATGCGGCCATCTCTTCGTCCGCAATGCCGTCTACCCGCAGATCGGTGGGAAAAGCAAACACATCCCCGGCGGTGTGCAAGCCCTGCACAGCCACATCCACATATCCGGCCTGCGCGAAGTATGTACCCAGTGCGATCGACGTACAACCGCTTTCCACGGTGATCTCTCTATCCGGATGTCCAATTCCCACGCGGATGCGGGAGGGATGCTTCGTCTCATGGCAAAGCAGCGTCAAGGTCAATTCGGCATCCACCGCCGTTTTGAAATAAATATGGTATTCCCACATTCCGTTGTTCCAGTTTTCCCAGCCCGCCGGGGAGATTCCATCCCTCTCGCACTGGCGTTTGTTGGTCACGAAGGAATTGCCTCCCAGGGGCACCACAATGAATTTTTCGCTCATACAGTCGTCTCCTTATGTTCGGTTTATATACGTGTAAAAATCAGTCGTTTGTCAGATCTCCGTTGCCGCTGACCGGGATCGTCTCTCCCAGATAGGTGGGCTCAGGCTGCACGGCACAGTACAGAAAATCCTTAACCCGGGCAAGAGATTCCCGCATCTCCCGGGTAGTCTTGCCGTAAAAGTGTTGTACATCCGCCCCAACGCCGTATGCCTCGATTCCCAGCTGCTCCGCGATATACAAAGCACGGTAGAGATGGTATTTCTGGGATACGATGAGCACCCGATCCGCACAGAAAATATCCCGTGCCCGGTACAGACTTTCGTAGGTGGAAAATCCGGCGTGATCCATGAACACATCCTCAGAGGGGATTCCCGACTCAACAGCCAACGCCTTCATCACGCCCACTTCGTTGTATTCCGTGCGTCCGTGATCGCCGCTCATGAGCAATTTTGGCGCGGCGCCGGAGGTATACAGCAGAATGCCCCGATCGATCCGCTCCCGCAGAATAGGGCTGGGGGAATTATCCTTCCGTAAGCCGGCGCCCAGAACCAGAATGCAGTCCGCATCCAGCGAAGCGGCTTCCTCCGGGGTGAGAATCCGATCGGAAACGGAGTCGGACATATACCAGTTCACGCCTGCCCAGAACACGCCGGCCACAATGCCGCAGACAAGCGCGATCACACAAAGGCGGAGAAGCAGGGGATGCTTTTTCATCTTTTGGGAGAGGGAAATTCGTTTTTTCAACTTGATGTACCTCGCGGATGTGTATTTTTTTATCAGACGAAGAAAAAGGGGAGGTTGTTCCGCCTATGGATATATATATTATAAATCATCCGCCCCGCCTTGGCAAGAGAAAAGAAGCTGTGGGAATATTTTTTGTCGTATCTTGCAATCCCGTGTCCGCTCATGTATAATGATAGCAGAATAAGCAGGGCAGGAGGATCGTATGCAGTCTCAGATGACCAAACCGAAGATCACCCACGATACCGACACGGATCTGATGCGGATTATCGCGTCCTTTTTCGTGGTGCTGATCCACGCCGCTACCACGGAGGGAATAGGGATGGCCTATAACGCCCTCGCCCGGTTTTCCGTGCCGGTGTTTGTCCTGATCAGCGGATATTATCTCTTGCGCCGACCGCCCTCGGCTGGACGTACAGTACGGCGCATCGCTACTCTTGTGGGTGTGCATATTCTGTGGTCGGCCATATATTTTGTCTTTTACCGCCTTATGGGAGATCTGCCCAAGAGATCCTTTGCGGACACGCTCCGGTATCTTCTGACACAGCCGTCCCATTTGTGGTATTTGTACGCCTTGGCGGGGCTGTGGCTTCTTTTGCCGGTGCTGCAATCCTTTGCTCGCCATGCGTCGGAGAGCGAATATCGGTATGCCTTGTGGATCAGCGGCGTTTTGGGAACGGTTGTGACTCTGGGGGTACGCTCCGGATTGTCCGATACGTTTTCTGCGATTGCCGAAAACACAAAAATCCCCTACGCCATGGGATTTGTTTTCCTGTTTTTGATGGGCGGCTATCTGCATCGCTTCCCCCTAAAAGGAGAGAGGATCTGGTACATAGCCGGGGGAGCAGGTGTGCTGCTTACCGTTTTGTCCGCCCTTCTTCTGCCCCGGGATATGGCGGTATCCCTTGCCTTGAGCTTTTATGCACCGGGTACGGTGCTGGCTGCCATCTCCTTCTTCATCGGGATCAAACGGCTCTGTGTGGGCAGATCTCTTGCGGTGCGGCGGACGGCTCCCGCTTTGAAAATCCTCGCCGCCGCCAGCGGAGGAGTGTATTTGATTCACCCGCTGATTCTTCGATTGTATGATCAGTGGATGGCGCCCCTGCTTCCCACGGGCATGGCATGGCTGACGGTGCCCATGGCGGCGGTGTGGGCCTATGCCGTATCCCTGGCTCTGGTGATGCTGCTGCGGAAAATCCCCTATGTGAAACGGGCGATCTTGTGAGAACTGTATGAACAAAGTAATCATTATCGGCTGTCCCGGAAGCGGAAAGAGCACCTTTGCCCGCACCCTGCAAGAAAGGACGGGGCTGCCGCTGTATTATCTGGATCAGATGTATTGGCGGGCGGACCGCACTTCCTTAGATCAAGAGCTGTTTCGCGAAAGATTGCAGGCGGCACTTGCACAGGAGAAATGGATCATCGACGGCAATTTTGCCTCCACTATGGAGATGCGCCTGGCTGCTTGCGATACGGTGTTCTTCCTCGATTATTCTTTGGAGGTTTGCCTCTCGGGGATTGCAGATCGCCGGGGTAAACCCCGCCCCGATATGCCCTGGATCGGCCTGGAGGAGGATGAGGTGTTCCTTGCCTACATCCGGAATTATAATGAGGAAAGCCGGCCGCAGGTGCTGGAATTGCTGGCGAAATACCCGGATAAGCAGGTCATTGTTTTCCATGACCGGGCGGAAGCATCCGCTTTTCTTGAGAATATGTAAAACACTCCCCGCCGTACTTTCTTCGTGGCGGGGAGCGGATAGACGGCCCTATTTCGGCAGAGAAATTTTCTTCTCTGCCGATTTGTGTTAGGATGGGGCCGCAAAATAAGCATTTGATCATCCATTTTCACTCTGCCATCGGTGTTATTTCTCCTCACTAAACCAATGGTGGGTGTTTTTTGTGCAAAACAGTTGGTATACTGTATGCGAAAGGAGGCAGTTTATGGATCAAATAAAAACCGGAAGATTTATTGCCGAGTGCAGAAAAAAGGCAAACTTAACACAAATGCAGTTGGCAGAAAAACTGGGCATCACCGATAAAGCAGTATCCAAGTGGGAGCGGGGTATCGCAATGCCCGACACTTCGATAATGCTGGAACTGTGTGATATTCTTGGCATCAGTGTAAATGAATTATTAAGTGGGGAGAGAATCAATATGGAAAATGATAATCAGAAAACTGAACAGCTTTTGCTGGATATGGCAAAAGAACTGGAGAAGAAAAACAAAACAATTTGGTCGTCTATGTGGGCAATCATGGTCATAAGTATGACAGCTTTGCTTGCGGGTATCTTTGTTGCCAGATTTTTGATTCCCGAGGGAGTGTGGCAGCTTGTCGCCATTCTTGGTGTTTGCGTTGTGTTTTTGATACCTTGCTTTTATGCGGTAAAACTTGAAGTCAGCGTAGGGGCTTATAAATGCCCGCATTGCGGTTGTGAGATCGTCCCCACGTACAAAGAGGCGATGATGGCAATGCACCGCGGCTTTACCCGCCATTTAATGTGCCCGAAATGCAACAAGCGTACCTGGTGCAAAAAAGTATTGAAGAAGTAAATTCCCATGTGTCGAACCGAATAAAACAACCCCGACAGATTTTCGTCTGCCGGGGTTGTTTCAGTTCTGTCTTTGTACGCTTTTGTATTCGTCGTAGAATTTGTAATAGGGACATCCTTTTGTGTTGCGGGTCATGAAAGCCAGCATCTCGTCCTCATCCAGATCCACACCGCACTCGTACGCATCGTCCACGTCGTTGTAATCGTACCACACGCAGGATTCGCAGTTCTGCTGGGCTTCGGTTTTCTTTTTCTTCATGGTGTGATGATCCTTTCGTTCAGCCGTGCCTCGCGCAGAGTTTCCCCTTCATATACCAGTTTCAGAGAGAAGAAGGGCTCGTTTGTCTGCAGAAGACGGAGAAAGATTTTATCCCCTTCCCACATGGGCAGTTTCAGCAGATCTTCGATGGGGATCCATTCCAGATCGCCTTCGTCGCACTCCCGGATCTCTCCCGTGAAAGCATCGGAGGTGAACAGATGCATATACTCCGCCACCGGCATCTGATCGGATACAAAGGTGACGATGCCTCGATAGCGGAGGGAGGTCAGCGTCAGACCTGTTTCCTCCTTTGCCTCCCGCAGAACGCAGTCGTAGGGGGATTCAAACGCCTCGAATTTTCCGCCGATTCCGATCCACTTATCGTGGT
>JAZSCY010000018.1:0-4255 GCA_045530875.1 Eubacteriales bacterium | reverse complement strand
AGAACAACATCACCGTCCGCGATGACATATTCCTTTCCTTCGCTTCGTACAAGACCTTTTTCCTTCGCAGCCGTCATCGAGCCGCATGCCATGAGATCATCAAACGAAACGATTTCCGCACGGATGAAGCCGCGTTCGAAGTCGCTGTGAATCTTGCCTGCTGCCTGCGGTGCTTTGGTACCGCGGCGGATCGTCCATGCGCGCACTTCCTTCGGACCGGCGGTCAGATAACTGATCAGACCGAGTAGGGAATAGCCTGCCTTGATCAGACGGTCCAGACCGCTTTCCTCAATGCCGAGTTCTGCCAGGAATTCCACCTTCTCCTCCGGGGAAAGTTCGCTGATCTCCGCTTCGATTCCGGCACAGACAGGGATTACATCCGCATGCTCTGCCCGGGCGGCTTCACAGATCTTATCGTAGTACGGATTGTCGGGAGATACGCCGCCTGCCTCATCGTCGCTTACGTTGGCTACGTAAATGATGGGCTTGTACGTGAGAAGCTCGAGCTGGGATACAAGAGCCGCTTCATCCTCGGTGAACTCCAGAGAACGGGCCGTCTTTCCTTCGCCCAACTCAGCGAGAACCCGCTGATACAGTGCCAGCTCTGCTGCCAGCGTCTTGTCGCCCTTCATGAGCTTGGCGGTCTTGTCGATCCGGCGCTCCAGCACCTCCATGTCGGAGAAGATGAGCTCCATATTGATGGTTTCCAGATCGCGGATCGGATCGATGGATCCGTCCACATGAACGATGTCGCCGTTATCGAAACAGCGGAGCACGTGCACGATGGCATCCACGTCACGGATGTGGGACAGGAACTTGTTGCCAAGGCCCTCGCCCTTGGAGGCACCGCGTACCAGTCCCGCGATGTCCACAAATTCGATGGTGGCGGGGGTGTAGAGCTGGGGATTGTACATCTCAGCCAGTACGTCCAGGCGGCGGTCGGGAACCGCTACCACACCCACGTTGGGATCAATGGTGCAGAAGGGATAGTTTGCGCACTGAGCGCCCGCACCGGTAATAGCATTAAAAAGTGTGCTCTTGCCTACGTTCGGCAAGCCGACGATACCAAGTTTCATATCAAATCGCAGTCTCTCCCGAAGGAGAAATCCTTTCGCTTAAGTAACAAATAAAAAATTTATATTATTATACATGATTTTTGCGAACTTTACAAGAGATTGTTCGTCAAATAAATGAAAATGCCTTAAAAATCGGTAATATGCCCATTTTCATGATGATTTAATGCATCAATCACGCCGATTTCACAAAACGGTCACTTTGGCATGGTACAATACGGCATAGAATACGGGGAAATTCTTTTGAGTGTTGGAAAAAGTGTTTACAATTCCCCCGGATGGTGTTATACTATTGATGTATGAACTACAAAATCAATTCCATAAATAAATCAATCAACATATAAAGGAGAAACGGATAATGGGAACGAAGATTCTTGTTGTGGACGACGACGTCAATATCTGCGATTTACTGCGTCTGTATTTTGAAAACGAGAACTACGAGGTAAAGACCGCCAACGACGGCGTGGAAGGTATCAGCTATTTCAAAATGTATGAGCCGGATCTGGTTCTTTTGGATATCATGCTTCCGAAGAAGGACGGATGGGCCGTATGCCGCGAGATTCGTGAGATGTCCTCCAAGCCGGTGATCATGATCACGGCGAAGGGCGAGGTCTTTGATAAGGTGCTCGGCCTGGAATTGGGTGCGGATGACTTTGTGGTCAAGCCCTTCGATATGAAGGAGCTTTCCGCCCGTGTGAAAGCGGTTCTGCGCCGGTATTCCGCCCACATGAACCAGAACGACGATGAGGTTATCAAGTTCGATAATATTGAGATCAGCCGCCAGAAGTATGAACTCAGACTCCGCGGCAAGCCGGTAGATATCCCCCCCAAGGAATTGGAACTTCTGTATTTCCTGGCCTCCAATTTCGATCACGTGTTTACCCGTGATCAGCTGCTGGACAAGGTTTGGGGCTTTGACTATCTCGGCGACTCCCGTACGGTGGATGTGCATGTAAAACGCCTGCGTGAAAAGCTGGAGGGCGTTTCCGACAAGTGGACGCTGAAAACGGTCTGGGGCGTAGGCTATAAATTCGAATTGCTCCAGTAATACATCTGTGCATTACAGGGACGGATTTTGCCGGTACATCGGTGGAATCCGCCCCTGTTTGTGATTTTTTCGAGGAGGCTGGATATGTTCCGTAGCGTATTTACCAAATTTGTCTCTCTGTTTATGCTGATCCTTCTTGCCAGCTTTCTTGTGCTGACGACGATCCTCACATCCCTTGTCAATACCTACAACGTGGATGTGAAAATGAATTCCATGGCGGATGCGGCCTATTCCGTGTCCGTGTTTCTGCGGGAAGAATATATGGCTTCAGAGCATTCCTCCTTTGTCAGTTACTTGAGGGATGAGGGCGGACATATCATGCCCGTAGTGGAACTGCTTTCCGTCAATGTGGACGATATGGTGCTCTGGGTGGTGGATAAGGACGGCAATACGCTTCTCACCGGCGGCAGCGGAAAACTGGAAACGGCCCGCCCGTCTGAATTGGACAATAAAATCCCCGGAAGCGTTATGCAGGCGCTGAGCGCGGAGGGCACGCTGTCGGACTCCGGCAATCTGGACGGTTTTTTTGAAAGACGTCACTGTACCTACGGCGTGGCCATGTATACAAGAGATTCCCGTTTTGCCGGTGCCGTTATCGCATCCACAGACAGCGGCGGCATGAGCGTGCTGTTGGAGGCTATGGATAATACGGTTCTTATGTCTACCTTGTGGATCATGCTGGCCGCCCTGATTGCGGTGTACTTTATTACCGAGCGCATGGTAGCGCCCTTGAAGAGCATGAGCCGCGCCGCCAAATCCTTTGCCAACGGAAAATTTGACGCACGCGTTACCGTAATCGGCTCCGATGAGATTGCCGAGTTGGCATCGGCATTCAACAATATGGCGGAAAATCTGGCTACCGCCAATGAAATGCAGCGCTCCTTTATCGCCAACGTGTCCCACGATCTGCGCACGCCCATGACCACCATTTCCGGATTTATCGACGGCATTCTGTCCGGCGCGATCCCTCCCGAAAAACAGGAGTATTATCTGGGCGTCGTGTCGGAGGAAGTGCGCCGTCTGTCCCGCCTTGTGTCTGCTCTTCTGGATATTTCCCGTATGCAGGCGGGTGAGCGGAAATTCACCATGGCGGAATTCGATATTTGCGAGTTGTCCCGACAGGTGCTGATCTCCTTTGAGCAGAAAATCGATAAAAAGAAATTGGATGTGTCCTTTGAGTGCGACAGCGACCGCATGGACGTGCTGGCCGATCGGGATGCCATCCATCAGGTTCTGTACAATATTTGCGATAACGCCATAAAATTCTCCTGTGAGGGAGGCAAGTACGAAATCCGCATCACGGAGAAAGAGAAGCGGATCCATATCAGCGTGTATAACGAAGGTGTGGGAATCCCGTCCGAGGATGTGCCGCGCATATTCGATCGGTTCTACAAGAGCGATAAGAGCCGCGGCCTGGACAAGACCGGCGTAGGCCTGGGTATGTATATCTCCCGCACCATCATTGAAGCCCACGGCGAGAAGATCTGGGCGGAGAGCGAATACGAAAAGTGGTGCCGGTTCACCTTCACCTTGCCCAAGCCGTCCGTGTTTTCTCTGGATAAGCGCAAAAGCCTGAGTGATCGAGGCACAAAAGAATCCGGAAAGGGAATGTCCGTATGATTACCTATACAGCCACTTGTTTGTTTGGCTTGGAAGCACTCCTTGGCGCGGAAATCGACGCGCTGGGATACAAACGCCTGTCCACCATCGACGGCCGCATCACCTTTGAGGGGGATGCCGCCGCCTGTGCCCGTGCCAATATCGGTTTGCGCTATGCGGAGAGGGTGTATATCAATCTCGGTACCTTCCATGCTTCCTCCTTTGAGGAATTGTTTGACGGTACTGCCGCCTTGCCATGGGAAGAATATATCGGCCGGGAGGATCAGTTTCCCGTAAAGGGACACGCCATCAAGAGTACCCTGTACTCCGTGCCCGATTGCCAGAAGATCGTGAAAAAAGCGATTGCAAAGCGTCTGGGCGGCGTGTACGGCCTGGTTCAACTGCCGGAAACGGGTATCAAATACCAGATCGAGTTCTTCATTCTGAAAGATTCCGCTTCCTTGATGATCGATACCTCCGGCGTGCCGCTCCATAAGCGGGGATACCGGCCGGAAACCGTAGCGGCACCTTTGAG
>JAZSCY010000009.1:0-5920 GCA_045530875.1 Eubacteriales bacterium | reverse complement strand
TTATGTCCGCCGTCAATGGCAGTATAGGTTCCCCGTGCGATTGCAGGATATTTGTGACGTATGGTGAGTAGCTCGCAGTAATAGCGGAAAAGGCTGCCCGGATCCTCCATCTGGTCCGCAACCGTGGTTTCAATCTGCTTGAATACGGGATACGTGGATCCAACCGGATCACGGATCACATCTCCATCCCCCCAAAGCATAGCCAATCGTCGGTTCGCATCGGTGCTTTCACCGCCGCGGGAGCCGCGCATGCCGATTTCCTCCCCGTAATAAATCACGGGAGAGCCGGGACACAGCAGATAAAGATTGGCCGCCATCCGCATATTACTGTCCAGAATAAACGCACCGGCAATGCGATCCATATCATGATTGGATAAGAAAGGCATAACCATCGCATCGGGATTCTTTTCCGTCACCCGGCTTTGATGAGTTGCCAGATAATTTGTATATTTGGAAATAGATCCTCCGCGGGCGGCACTGACCACAACGCCCTCCGCCTGTGCCATGGCGAAGTTGAAACAGTTCATGGCGCTGTAATAGTCCAGGATTTCGCTCTCGCCGGACCAGCACTCGCCTACACAGTAGATATCCGGGTGGATCCCGCGAAGCTCACTCATGTACCATTCCCAAAAATCTACAGAACGGGCTGTGTCCCCGTAATAAATATATTTTACCGCATCGAACCGGAAGCCGTCCACTCCCAGATCCAGATAATATTTTGCTACCTTCAGTACTTCATCCCGGACGACAGGATTGTCAAAATTCAATTCCGGCATACTTCCGGAGAAATTGCATTCGTACCAGCAATCCACTCCGGCAATTTTCTGATACTGGATACCGCCTACTTTATCTGCCGTCGCCACGCAGGAATAATAATCGTAGTACGGATCACTTGTGTCCTCACGCACCCGCGCATCCTTGAATTTTTCAAACCACGGATGAGAGGTGGACGTATGGTTGATGGCCAGATCCAGAATGATCTTCACATTGCGCTCGTGGCACAGATCGATCAGTTCCTTCAGATCACTTTCCGTACCAAATCGCCAGTCCAGCGCATAGTAATCCGCCGCATCGTATTTATGATAAGAAGGCGAGGTGAAGATCGGAGACAGCCATATTCCCTGCACACCCAGGCTTTTATCCGAGTACATATTTCCGTCATTCAGATAATCCATCCGGTTGATAATTCCCCGGATATCACCGATTCCGTCGCCGTTTGAATCCGAAAAAGATCCGACGAAAATCTGATAGAATGTCCGGTAGTTATCGTCCACCGGATCGGGAGCAGAAGCGTTTTTCCCAGTGCAGGAAAGAATCAGTGGCATCATCATAATCATTACCAATATCAGTGCTATTTTTCTCATACAATCACCGCCGTCAATTATTTGTATCCGTTTCACCGCGTATCATCGAGAACACGCGCAGAGCTTCGGTTGCTTTTCCGTTTTTGTCAAAGAATGCCTGATTATCTACAGCACATCCGCCATGCCACTTACCGGCATCATTCGGATCGTATTCCGCCGCGTAGGAAGCAGCCCACCCAGAGCCGTATTTTTCCCACAAGGCACGGTTCTCCTCGTAATTCTTTCCGCCGGCCGCAATCCAGGTGCCTTCCCAATAGAATACGCCGATGCCGTTTTGCGTTTTATTCACAACAGTATCCACCACATCCCGGACCAGCTTCATCTGCCCCTCCGTACTGATGGGATAGCCTGTAGCCGCACTTCCCTCGCCTACCGTGTTGCCGTAATAATCCGCATCCTCCGAAGTATACGCATAGGATGTTTCCGCCACCATCACTTTCTTGCCATATGTGACAGCGATATCTGTAAGAACACTGGACAGATTAGCAAGCGTGCCGTGCCAGAACGGATAATAGGAAGAGGCAAACACGTCGTAGTCCACTTCGTACTGCTGCAGCATCCGTCCGTACTCTGCATATCGGGATTTGGTTTCCGGATTGGCGAAATGAAGAACGACCAATGCATCCGGACAACTTTCGCGCACAGCCCGAGAGCCTTCAGACATAAGACGCGCTATATTGCCCCAATCCGTCTCGCCGCACATACTGCCGTTGGTTTCATTTCCTACCTGGACCATCCCGATGTCCACACCTTCAGCGAGCAGTTTTTCCAAACTCACCTTTGTATACTGATACAGCGCCTGGGCTTTCTCGGCAAGATCCATTCCCTGCCATGCTTTTGGCACCATTTGCTTTCCCGGATCGGCCCAGAAATCCGAATAATGGAAATTGACAAGCAGCTTCATGCCCTGTGCGGTGGCTCGCTTACCGATCTCAATCGCGTTATTGATATCACAGTTGCCGCCGCCGTATCCGTGGCCGTCCGCATCAAACGGATCGTTCCAGATGCGGACACGGATATAGTTGATGCCATTCTCGCCCAGAATAGCATACACATCCTTCTCCGTGCCATCTGAATCAGAATACCGAACTCCTCCGGCTTCCAAAGCCGGTACACAGGATGCATCCATACCTAAAATAAAGTCGCCGGGCATATTTTCCACCTCACATACCGTCATCTCATTTGCACTGCCGGAACTATCCGGCATCGGTGTATCCTCGGTATTGCCTGTGTTGTGACACCCGCACATTACTGTTCCGCTTACAGCCAACAGCAACAATGCTGAAAACAGCCTTTGCTTTTTCATGGCAGCCCCCTGTACAGTATTTATACATTTATCATACCATCCCACAAACAAAAATTCAACACCGTGGGATAAATTCCAAAAAGAAACTCCCGCACACCATTGTAATTGGGAGTTTCATAAAAATCATTCAACAAACGCAAATTCGCCGGCAAGAAGGATTACTTTATCGCCGGAAACACTGAGTACACCACTTTCCAGACGCGCTTGTTTTTCCTCGCCGTCTTCCGTTTCGATTCTGCAAATGCAGGGATTTACATAGGTGATAAACGGAATATGCCCCGCCATAACAGCCAACTCTCCCTCACTTCCGCGAACGGACAGTTTTACCACATCTCCTTGGAACAGATCCCCCTCCGGGGAGGAGACAGTAAGTGGAAATGTCTTCATCGGGACACCTTCTTTGCTTTTTCCACCGCCTCATCGATCGTACCAACAAAGAGGAATGCCGACTCGGGCAAGTCATCGTGCTTTCCTTCGATAATCTCTTTAAATCCGCGGATAGTTTCGCTCAGCGGCACATAAGTGCCGGGAATACCGGTGAATTTTTCCGATACATCAAAGGGCTGCGAGAGGAACCGCTGGATCTTTCTCGCTCTTTGCACAAGCAATTTATCCTCATCAGACAGCTCATCCATGCCCATGATAGCGATAATGTCCATCAGTTCATTGTATCGCTGCAAAATTCGCTGCACCTCACGTGCCACAAAATAGTGCTCCTCACCCAACACATCCGGCGAAAGGATACGGCTGGTGGATTCCAGTGGATCCACAGCGGGATAGATGCCCTGGGAGGCAATACTGCGGGACAGCACTGTTGTTGCATCCAGATGGGCAAACGTGGTAGCGGGAGCCGGATCCGTCAAATCATCGGCCGGCACATACACTGCCTGAATGGATGTGATAGATCCTTTTTTCGTGGATGTAATACGTTCCTGCAGATCGCCCATTTCCGTCGCCAGTGTGGGCTGATAACCAACGGCACTGGGCATACGTCCCAGCAAAGCCGATACTTCACTGCCCGCCTGTGTAAAACGGAAAATGTTGTCGATAAACAGAAGCACATCCTGGTTTTCCTCATCCCGGAAATACTCCGCCATGGTCAACCCGGACAGAGCCACTCGCATTCTGGCTCCCGGCGGCTCATTCATCTGGCCGTACACCAGTGTGGTATTCGCCAAAACGCCGGATTCTTTCATTTCGTTATACAGATCATTTCCCTCACGGGTACGCTCGCCCACACCGGTAAACACAGACAAACCGCCGTGCTGCTTCGCAATATTGTTGATCAGTTCCATGATCAGAACAGTTTTACCCACACCGGCGCCGCCAAACAAACCAATCTTACCACCCTTGGAATAAGGGCAGATCAAGTCAATGACCTTAATGCCCGTCTCAAGAATCTCCATGGATGTGGAGAGTTCACTGTATCCCGGCGCGGATCGGTGAATGTTCCAACGTTCTGCGGAATCATCAAAAGGCTGATTATCCACCGTATCACCGAGCACGTTGAAAATCCGTCCCAGAGTACTTCTTCCCACAGGCACACGGATCGCTGCTCCGGTATCTGTGACCGGTGTGCCACGTTTCAGTCCGTCCGTCGATGACATAGCGATACATCGCACGATATTGTCACCGATATGCTGGGCAACCTCCACCGTGAGCGTTTTATCACCGATCCGCATGGTCAGTGCATTATAGATGGAGGGCAAATATCCCTCCTCAAAGCAAACGTCGACTACCGGCCCCATGACCTGAGAAACGACGCCCTTTGCCATTGTTTCCATTCTCAATGCTCCTTTCGGATTACATGCCGCTGCCTGCGACGATTTCGGTTATTTCCTGGGTGATAGCCCCCTGACGTGCTCGATTGTATTCCAGACCGAGGCGGTCAATCATCTCCTGCGCATTCTTTCCGGCGCTATCCATCGCTACACGACGTGCCGCTACTTCGCAAGCAAAACTTTCCTTTACACAAGCGAGGATCATACCGGCGATATACTCCGGAACAACCGCGTTCAGTACGGTAAGTTCATCGGGTTCAAAAACCGTGTTTTCCTTTTTACGGTTCTCAGCCGATAACGGAAGAAGCCACCGGACGCGAACATCTTGAGACATCATGGAATGATATTCGGTGCACACAACGCCGAATCTGTCCATTTTCCCTTCCTGGAACGAAAGGCATACCTCTTCAGCCACTGACAGCGCCTGTGCATAGGTAAAACCTTCCGCCAGCTGCATCTCACCGCCAAAACGCTCACAGGCTCTCTTACCTACAGGAATGATCTGCGCATCGGGATATTCCCGCGCGGTGCGGAACACGTTAGCATTATAGCCGCCGGCCAAACCGCGATCCCCCGCTATCACCATAAGACAGGTGATATCACCGCTTCGCTGTGCCATATACGGAGATTTTCGGCATTCCTCGCAACTGACAAGCCGGGAAACCACTTCATCCAATGAGGCGGCGTATTCCTTCCCCTTCAGCATAGAATCCGTAGCACGCCGAATTTTCGAGGATGCAACCAGCCCCATAGCCTTTGTCAGGTGGAGTGTGGAATCCACACTCTTGATTCGAGTGCGAAGTTGTTTGATATCTGCACTCATACCCTCACCTCTTCAACTCGTCCAGGGCTTTTTTCAATTCATCGATGTCCTCGTCGTCCCAGTAACCGGATTCAACCCGTTCCAGAAAATGCGGATATTTATTCTCAAGCAAGGCGTAAAGTTTGCCTTCATACTCTTTCACTTCCTTTACAGGAACATGGTTCAGGTATCCTCCGGTGACGGCAAACACAATCGCCACCTGACAGCCTACACGAACCGGTGAATTTCTTCCCTGCTTCAAGACTTCCACAATACGCTCACCAAGCGCCAGACGGGCCTTTGTGTCCGCATCCAGATCGCTTCCGAACTGGGCATACGCCTGCAATTCACGATACTGGGAATACAGCAGTTTCAACTCACCCGCAACCTTTTTCATTCCCTTCAGCTGAGCGGATCCACCGACACGGCTGACGGAAATACCGGGGTTGATGGCAGGCATAACGCCTGCATGGAACAATTCCGTTTCCAAAAAGATCTGACCGTCTGTGATGGAGATCACGTTGGTGGGAATATATGCCGATACGTCTCCCGCCTGGGTTTCAATCAGCGGGAGTGCCGTGATGGATCCCCCACCGTACTCCGGGGCCACACAGGCCGCACGTTCCAGAAGGCGGGAATGGAGATAGAACACATCACCCGGATAAGC
>JAZSCY010000052.1:0-1616 GCA_045530875.1 Eubacteriales bacterium | reverse complement strand
CACAGAAGAACGTCTGCATCCACAGCGGAATAAAGAGCAGTCGTGCCGTTGTATCCGTGGTGGGCAATCTGCACGATGTCGCTTTTCAGATAATCTCCGTACTTGTTGACCAGGAAATTACAGGATTTATCCGACGCATCTCCGGTCACCAGAATCGTATTATCCTGCACGGTAAAGCGAAGGATGATGGAGGTGGTGTTATGATTCTCCAGCACGGTGGGTTCCATATCCGCAAAGGTGAAGAGAATCTCAATCTCTGCCCCGCCCACATACAGCACCTGGCCGGATTGCGCTTTGATATGCTCCGCCGTGGGATATTTCCGCATGGCAGAACGTACTTTGCCCAAAGCGCCGGAGTCGTTCGCGGCTTTGTATTGCGCATCGGTGGTGAAATGATACAGAAAATTCTGAATGGTTATCTTATCTTTCATTTTTGAATCCGCAAAGGTACAGAACGCGCCCACATGATCACTGTGCGCATGGGTGAAGATCCAAGCGGCGATGACAATGTTGTTCTTATCCACGGCCATCTCGCACAGCCGATCGTACAGCAGATTCGCTTGCCTATCCCCATAATAGTTTCCGTCCACGATGACAAACCGTCCATCCTCCAGACGGAAGATCAATCCAAGGGCATTCTGGACGTAGCTGTCCGGCTGCTCCGCGGAATTGAATTCCAGGCCAAGCAGATGTACGGCAGGCTCGCAAACCTTCTCATACGGCTGCTCGGTGAACAAGGTCATATCATACGCGTCTTCTATGGCAATCCGCACCGTCTTATCATTGGCCGCGTAGGTGACGTGTACCACTTTTTCCTCGCTTGTATAGATGGCGTGCAGATTATTGCCGAGCTGACGGTTTGCAAATTCCGTATAGCCAGCCTCTTTCATGGCCGCGCAGTACGCACTAAACTCCTGCGTGTTCGTGTTCTGCACATACAGCATGAGCACACCGTCACCCAGATCTACAAATTCAGCTTCCTTGTCCGGGCTGCCGTAATGGGGCAGGGGCAGGAAAGGAACGGTTGTCGATGTTTTGCCGTAGTGGTTCGACGAGGTAACGATGACCAGATCCTGCAGATCAATGAGGCCGTCCCCGTTGAGATCCGCATAGGGATCGGCCGCTTCATGGACAGGGAGGGAATAGTTGCGGGAGGAGGTGAGTGTGGCCACGTCCGCCAGATCGATGGAGCCGTGGCCGTTGATATCGCCGGCAATGGGTTGAATGGCAGCCACGTTTTCCGTGAGCATTGTCATATCCAAATCGGTTTTACCCACGGGAACATCGGTAACGGTGAAGGGAAGATGTCCAGGCTTCCGGCACACCAGATCGTAGGTGCCGGGTGTAACACCATCCAAAGAGAATGCTTGACTTTCATCGGCAGCATTGACCACCGCTGTATATTTTACCGCATTCCCTTGCTTCAGCTGGACGGTGGCGGTACCGGGATAGGCAGAGGCAATCTCGCCCCGGACGGTGCTCTCGTAGAAGGAGTAGTTATTCAGAACAAACACGCCGTCATGCTTGGTGTTGCTGGAAGTCAGCCGGCTGTTGGTGTTGAAATACATCTTTCCGTCGTCGGTGATGGCTCCGTCTTCCACCTCAAAGAGCGCAGG
>JAZSCY010000051.1:0-2759 GCA_045530875.1 Eubacteriales bacterium | reverse complement strand
GACAGAAGATGATATAATACATACAATTCAAACAATACTATATATGAGGGTTACAGATTATGAAACATATCAAGACCATCAAGACTCGCAACCTGTGTGAGAGCGCAAAAAAAGGCGGCTGCGGTGAGTGCCAGACTTCTTGCCAGTCCGCTTGCAAGACCAGCTGCGGTATCGCTAACCAGCAGTGCGAAAGCGCAAAGAACAGCAAATAATTGCTGTAGTACATGCCGCCGATAAGGCGGCATTTTTATCTGTTATCCTGAAGGAGTACATATATGATTCATCAGTATAAACTGGGCGGATATAATATCGTTCTGGACGTATCCTCCGGCGCGGTGCACGTGGTGGACGATATCGCCTACGATATGATCGCCCGTTTTGAGGACGCTTCCCGGGAAGGTATCCTTTCCGAGATGCGGGAAAAGTACGGCCATCTCACCGAGGTGAGCGAGGCAGATCTGGCAGAATGCTACGATCAGATCGTGGAATTGAAGGAAAGCGGTCAGCTCTTCGTTCCCGATACCTTTGAGGCGATGGCTCCCCATCTGAAGGAAAAGACCTCCGGCGTGGTAAAGGCACTCTGCCTGCACATCGCCCACACCTGCAATCTGAATTGCGCCTACTGCTTCGCCAGCCAGGGTAAATACCACGGTGAGCGGGCTGTTATGTCCTTTGAAGTGGGCAAGCAGGCGCTGGACTTCCTGATCGCCAACTCCGGCACCCGCCGCAATCTGGAAGTGGATTTCTTCGGCGGTGAGCCGCTGATGAATTTCGACGTGGTGAAGCAGCTGGTGGCCTATGCCCGCAGTGTGGAAAAGGAACACGGCAAGAATTTCCGCTTCACCCTCACCACCAACGGCATCCTCGTGGACGACGACGTGATCGATTTCGCCAACCGGGAAATGAGCAATGTGGTGCTCAGCCTGGACGGACGAAAGGAGATCCATGACCGCTATCGCGTGGACTATGCGGGCAACGGAAGCTGGGAGCGGATTGTTCCCAAATTCCAGAAGCTGGTGGAGGCGCGCGGCGGCAAGAATTACTACATGCGCGGCACCTTTACCCATGCCAATCCCGATTTTCTGAAGGATATCCAGGTGATGCTGGATCTGGGCTTCAACGAACTCAGCATGGAGCCGGTGGTTTGCGCCCCCGGCGATCCCTCTGAATTGACGGAAGCCGATCTGCCCATCGTACTGGATCAGTACGAAAAACTGGCTGAGTTGATGCTGGAAAGAAAGCGCGCCGGCAAACCGTTCACCTTCTACCATTACATGATCGATCTCACCGGCGGCCCCTGCATCTACAAGCGAATCTCCGGCTGCGGATCGGGTACTGAATATATGGCGGTCACCCCCTGGGGCGACTTGTATCCCTGCCATCAGTTCGTGGGCGAGGAAAAATATAAATTGGGCAACATCTGGGACGGCGTGACCAACAAGGACGCACAGAACGAGTTCGCCTGCTGCAACGTATACTCCCGTGAAGAGTGCCGGGATTGCTGGGCGCGGCTGTACTGCTCCGGCGGATGCGCCGCCAATGCCTACCACGCCACCGGCTCTGTCAAGGGTGTATACAAGTATGGATGCGAGCTATTCCGCAAGAGAATGGAATGCGCCATCATGGTGCAAATCGCCGGAATGGATGACGATGATGACAACGCCGATCTGTGATTTCCTCCGGCGGTATGCCGGATCGGATACCCTCCGGCTTCATATGCCGGGGCACAAGGGATTTCCGCTTTTGGGCATGGAATCCTGGGACATCACGGAAATCCATGGGGCGGACGATCTGTATCACGCGGATGGAATCATTCGCGAAAGCGAGGAAAACGTATCCCGCCTGTTCGGATGCCGCACGCTGTATTCCACGGAAGGGGCTTCCCTCGCCATCCGCGCCATGTTGTATCTGGCGGCACAACACGCACGCCATCAGGGAAAATCCCCCAAAATCCTGGCAGGACGGAATGCCCATCGCTCCTTTTTAAGCGCGGCGGTGCTGCTGGATCTGGATGTGATCTGGCTGCAGCCGGCCAAGCAGGAAAGCTACCTCTCCTGCGCCCCCACGGCGGAGGAGATCGAGAATATGCTGTCTCAGCCGGATGCACCCGCGGCGGTGTATCTCACATCCCCTGATTATCTGGGGGGATGCGCTGATATTTCGGCAATCGCCAAAGTTTGTCACCGGTACGGCGCCTGGCTTCTTGTGGACAATGCCCACGGAGCCTATCTGAAGTTTTTGCCCACCTCCGCCCATCCTATGGATCTGGGGGCGGATATGGTTTGCGATTCCGCCCACAAGACGCTCCCTGCCCTGACAGGCGCGGCTTATCTGCACATGGCGGACACCGTTTTCGAGGAGATCGCCACCCAGGCAAAACCGGCGATGGCGCTGTTCGGCACCACCAGTCCGTCCTATCTGATTCTGGCATCGCTGGATGCGGTGAATGGCTATCTGGCGGATGGATATCGGGATCGGCTGGCGGAAACGGCAGTGGAAATCCGTTGTCTGCGGGATACGCTGAAGGATCATGGATATATTCTCTATGGAGAGGAGTCGCTGAAACTGACCATCTCCACCAAGCCTTACGGATACGAGGGCACGGATTTTGCGGATGCCCTGCGCGAGCAAGGCATAGAGTGCGAGTTTGCCGATCGGGATTTCGCGGTGATGATGCTGACGCCCGAAACGGGAGAGGACGGCATCGCCCGCTTGCGGGAAGCGCTTTTGTCCATCCCGGGGCGGGCAGCAATCACAGA
>JAZSCY010000017.1:0-23207 GCA_045530875.1 Eubacteriales bacterium | reverse complement strand
GGAGCAGGCGGGCAAGCACGTTCTGCCCGGTAAAGAGTATGTATTCCCCACAAAGGGCTTGACCAAGGTAGATACGTATACTCTGGAAACCCAGATAAGCAGCAACACCTATCAGTCGAACTGCACCGTTTCCTTGCCCGTGTTGGAGGAGGGCTGCTATCTGATCGATTTCACCGCCTCCGGTAAAGCGGGGACGTCCTCCTATTCCTTTGACGGACAGGTGTTTTTGCAGGTGACGGACGTATCCGTGTCCACCGTCTCCGGCGGGGAGGATCTGGTTCTCTGGCTCCGGGATGGAGAGGGAGATTTGTCAGGCGCCGATGTCCGTGTGTATCTGTACGACCGCGTGCCCGGATGGAGCCTTCGTGAGCGACCCGACGGAGCTGAGGTGGTTTCCGTTGTGTCGGTGACAAGCGATACCGGTGGACTTTGCTCCGTAAACACCGCCGGCCGGAACTCCGCCCTTGCCGTGATCACGGAGGGGGAGAAATCCAGATATGTGTGCATCGGCACCACCACGGAGGATCATTCCCACCGCCGGGTGTATATCTACACCGATCGGGAAACCTATTTTGAAAACGATACCGTGAATTTCTGGGGCGTGATCACACCCGCCGAGGGAATCACCTCCCTGAAATACACCTCCAACGCCGCCGCAGGCGGTACGGTAATTGTATCTCCCGACGGCACCTTCCGCGGCAGTCTGAATTATCGGGATTTTGCCGGATTTGGTGTCAGCTTGTCCTTCACGGATGAGGCGGGCAATTCCATCGCCTCCGCTTACAAATCCATCACCCGGGAGGAGAAACCGGTCTATACCGCGTCGCTCACCTTCGATAAGCCTTTTTACAGACGGGGCGAAACGATCACCGCCACCTTGCGTGCCACCTTCTTTGACGGCACGCCGGCGGGGGGACTTACCTTCCTCTATAACTCCTACGGTTTCGGCGGCAAGGGCCAGATTGTTACCGACGAAAACGGAACCGCCGTGGTGAGCCTTAAGGAAAACGGCCTCCACGCCTATTCCACCGATCCCACGTACGGCCATGTGTACTTTGAATTGGTGGGGGATGAATTGAGTTATCTCTATACCCAGGGAAGCTTTCTGTACTTCCACAGCGATGTGATTTGGGATCTTTCCCGAGAGAAGGACAATATCCGCCTCACCTTGCACCACCTGGACACTACGCCCCTGACGGATATGACTTCCTATTATACCGTGCGGGAGCAGCTGAAGGGAGAAGCCGCCGAGGGCAGTGTTTCCGTAATTTTGCGCCGTTCCTGGTCGGAGAGCTACCAAAGCGGCACCTACTACGATCCCATTACCAAGAAAAATCACACCACCTACAATACGGTGCATAAGGAGGAAATTGTTCGTTCCTTCCGAAAAACCTTCCAGGATGGAGAGATCCTTCTGCCTTATGTTACGGATCCCATTGAGGGCTCCTACTACCGGTATGAGATCACCTACAATGATGGCGTGCGCACATTCGAGAAAAACGCCACCGCCACCTATTATGAGTATACCTACAGCGTAGCGGATAGAGACCGGTACGAATTGTACACCTTCCGGGAGGACGGATTGGCACCCATGGATTCCGCCCGGGGATACATCCCCGGGGAAAGCGCCCGCTTTGCCGTATACAATAACGGAAAAGAATTGGGGGATGCGTTCCGTACCCTCTTTGCGGTGATCACGCCCGACGGCATTGCCTCCGTCCATGTGGCTGAGGATAATGCCGCATCGGTTGCTTTTGCGGGAGAGTTGATCCCCTGCGCCCGCGTAGTCGCTTTGGTCAGCGACGGGCGGACGGATGTGGCCCAACTGTCTGCGGAAATGGAATACGATTTCCGTCGGCTGAATCAGCTTACCGTCACGGTAGATGCCTCCACCGATAAAGCCCTGCCCGGGGAGAGCGTGGATGTCACCATCACCGTTACCGATCCGAGGGGAAATCCTGTGCCGGACGCAGAGGTGCTCCTCAGCGTGGTGGACGAAGCCAACTTTGCTCTGGGACGGCAGGATCTGGAGCCGTCCACGCCCCTGTCCTCCCTGATCCGTTTCCGGGCGATCCGCTGGGCAGTCAATCGCCGGTATTCCGTTTTTGACGGAGGTCTTCGGTATTTCTATACCCTCACCGATGGGACGATGGACGATATGAAGGCAGAAACCGAAGCGGCGGGAGACGCACCCACTGCCAACGAGCCCGGCCAGGGATCTTTTGCGGGGGGAGATACGTACGTCCGATCCGTCTTTGCGGATAATCCCGTTTTTGACACTTTGCGCACCGACGCATCCGGCCGGGCGGTTCTTTCCACCAAACTGCCGGATAACATCACGACCTGGCGTCTGAGTGCCATCGCTTCCCATCGGGTGGACAATGTTTCCCCCGTGGACGTGATGATGGGCGCGTCGAGGGACGCGGTGGTGGTAACGCTGCCGTTCTTCATCAACACCACGGCGGAGAAGATCTATATTGCCGGTGATGACATCGCCATGAATGCTAAGGTCAGCGGTGTGGGTGATTTTGCAAATGCCGAATTTATCGCAGAACTGACGGATGCAAATGGCCGCGTCATTGGCCGGGAGAAGGGAAGCGGTGCGAAATTTGCCGCCGTCCCCCTTAACTTCGGGCCCGTTCCCGTGGGAGAATACTCCGTGACGGTGACTGCCCGTGCCGGCGAGTACACCGATGCTTTGAAGCAAAGCTTTTCCGTGGTGGATTCCGCGGTGATTTTGCGGGTGAATAAGCTGATCCCGCCCTCCCAGGCCATGGATCTGAACCCCTCGCTGTATCCGCTGACCCTCCATTTCGTGGACACGTCCCATTCTCTGGTAAGCCGCACGGTGGATCGGATCCTCGCCGGCCGAAACGGACGAACCGATTCCAAGGCAGCCTATCTGGCTGCGCTGATGATCTGTGAAAATCTGTACGGCGCCGATGCCATGTACGACGAGGAAATCGCGTCGCATCTGGCCGAATTGAATCAGCCCAGTGGTGGATACCGTCTGTATTCCTATGGGGAAGAGGATCCCATTCTGAGTGCAAAGATCTCTTTGCTTCTGGGCAATCAGCTGTCCTATTCTGCCAAGGAAAGCTTGCGGAATTATCTGGTGAACACCGCTCTCGCCTCAGACACCGCCCGCACCATGGCCGCATCTTTGATGGGCCTGGCCGCGCTGGATCATCCTGTGTTGAGCGATCTGTATTACGCAAGAGAGCATTTTGAGGATATGAAAGACGCGGACGGCGTGGCAAAACTATATTTGGCAACTGCCTTTGCTGCCGTGGGCGATCGGGAAAGTGCCTGCGCGTTGTATGACGAGGCCGCCGCGGAATATCGGATAGAAAACGGCGGGGAAGTGTACTTTGCCGCAAAAACCTCCGAGGATACCCTGGAGATCACCTACGCGGCGCTGATGTGCGCTTCGCTGATTCGTCCCGCTGAGGCGGAAAACCTGATGAATTATGTGTCCGATCGCACCTCCGCCTATGAGATGTACGTGCTGGAATCCGCCATTTTCGCTTGCGCCTACGCACCGGAGTCCTACATCCCCCAGATCGTTACCTACGAGTTGGACGGCGAATCCCATACGCTGGAGTTGAATGGCCGTCGCGGCGCATCCGTAATCCTGCATCGGGAGAATTATCCCACCTTCCGGATCACGGGAGCCACCGAGGGCGTGATGGTTCGTGCCATGTATCTGGGATCCCCTGAGGAAGCATCTGCGACAACGGCCGAAAACCTGCGGGTGACGAAGAAAATCACGCCGTTGGAAGGCAAGCCCGGGCTGTATCGCGTAGTCGTAAACGTGTCCGGCACCACGGATAAGGATTCCTTCTACGCCACTCTCACCGATCCCATTCCCTCGGGCGCCGCCTTTGTACGGCTGGAGAGTAGTTCCTTTACGGGAAGCGATAACCGCACCTACGGATGGATTCACGAAAACGCCGGCCAGATGGAGGGATACCTCCACGTGGGCAATTATACCCGCCCCACCACCGCCGGCCGCACGGAGAAATCCTTCTATGGGGAATACACCTACATCATCCGTGCCTATACCAAGGGAAGCTTTGTGGTGGAGAGTACGTATGTATGCGATCCCGCCTCGGGCACCGTGGCCGTCAGCGGCCGATCGAAGATTTCCTTCAAATAATAATATAGAATATCCGCCGTACCGCCGGCGGATATTTTTATGCCGCAAGCGGGAATTGTAACAAAAGTTGCAATATTTTACCGGATTGTAATATTAAACGCACTTTAATATTACACAAGTATTACATCTGCCCCAACCCTCTTGCAAAATTTTCTTTCATAGGGTATGATAGTATCCGCAGGGAATACCTCTCGGTATTGCCTGTATAAAAAATATTTTTTATAAGGAGATCAGAAAAAGATGAAAAAGATTCTTTCTCTGGTACTCGCAATGCTGATGATCATCAGCATGGTACCTGCAGTATTTGCTGCAGATGCTAGCGAGTCTGACTACCAGGCTGCTATCGATTATCTGAAAACCATCGAGCTCTATAAGGGCACTGGTGACAGCGATGCAGCTGACGAGCTGGTACAGCGCTATCAGATGGCACTGTTCACTGCTCGTATGGTTACCGGTCGCACCGATGATGCGTACTGGGCAACCGAAGAGAATGATTCCGGCTTCACTGACCTGGAAGGTCTGAATGAAGAGGCTCTGGGCGGCGTTTCTTACGCAGCACAGCAGGGAATCGTTAACGGTATCGGCGGCGGCGAATTCGCTCCCTTCGATAACGTAACCTACCGCGACGCGATCGTTATGATCGTTCGTGCACTGGGCTTCAACTATCCTACCGGATATCCCTGGAGCTACATCAACAAGGCTCGCGAGCTTGGCGTTCTTGACGGCATCTCCGGTGTTACCTACACTGTAGAAGTTAAGCGCGAAGTTATCGCACAGCTTCTGTACAACGCTCTGAACGCAGAGATCAAGGGCGAGACCCTGGCTGAGACCGCATTCGGCGTAGCTGAGACCATTGTTATGGTTACCGCTACCGGCGACATCGCATACGGCAAGGGCGCTTCCAAGGCTGTAAAGGCAAACTATGTTAAGGTTGCCGCTCTCGACGCAGAAGGCGAGCCCTTCGGCACCGAGTACTACGTTCCTTACAAGGATCTGGGCCTGACCGCAGCTACTGCAAACGCAGCTGTTGGTACCACCTATGCAGTTACCCACAAGGATAACTTCACTAAGGTTCTGGCTTCCGAGAGCCTGTCCAAGGTATTCGAGAACACCGTTGACAAGAAGGAAGTTACCTACTCCTTCGACGGTAAGATCGTTCTGGGCAGAGCTGCTTACACCATCCTGGCTCCCAACGCTGGTTACTCCAACCTGAACAACAATCAGGGTACCGTTACTGGCACCAAGGAGATCAAGGTGTTCAAGGCATTCGGCGCAAAGGCTGAGAACCTCATCCCCGCTGACGCTAAGTACCTGATGGGTGCTGACGGCAACATCTATGATGTTGAGAACCCCTTCACCCCCTACGCTGTTTACAGCGCACTGATCAACGCATACTTCACCTACGATGCTACTAACGGCAAGTATGTGAAGCTGTCCGACACTGAGGCTGCTGAACTGCTGGCTCTGACTTCCACCACTGTTGAAGGCTTCTCCAACATTGGCGCAGACGCTTATGCTGCAACCAAGGTTCACAAGGACTATGGCGTTCCCTACGATTACTTCAAGGCAATCGCTTCTGACATCAACGGCGACGGCACTTACGATCGCGTAATCATCCGTCCCTACGAGCTGTTCAGACTGACTGCAAAGTCCAGCGATGGCAAGAAGGCTACTATCGCAACCTACACCACTACTGTAAACGATGCAGCAGCTGCTGTTGCTACCACTTCTCAGGAGATCACCATTGCTGACTGGCGTCAGACCGGTATCAATCTGAGCACTGTTTCCGCTGGCGACTTCTTCGTAGCTTACATGGCTGACGGCGTTGCTAAGGAGCGCGAGCTCGAGATCGTTGAGGTTGTTAACGGCGCGAAGGCTGACGACGAGGATAAGACCTACGTATTCAGCGCATATCTCCGCGGCTACGACGCAACCACCAACAGCGTAATCTTCGGTTCTAACTACGAGACCCTGCCCTTCGGTTACTTCGGTGTAATCAATACCTCCGCACAGAATCCCACTCAGGCTGCTTCTGCAACCAAGCCCCTGGTAGTTTCCAACACTGCTAACTACCTGCGTCAGTTCTGGAACACCTACGTTACCATGCACGTTCTGAATGGTCAGATCATCCTGGTTGAGGCTGCTACCGATGCTGACAACTACGTTATCGTTGAGTCCTTCACCGACTTCTCTGAGAACGGTCTGAAGGCTATCGCATACTCCACTCTGGCTGACGGCAAGGCTGAGATCACCATCTCCGAGCTGAACGGCTGGAACCTGGGCGGCTTCGACTACGATCTGTATCAGTGGCTGAAGCAGCTGGCAGACGCTGGTCTGAACGTTGCTGATTATCCCCTGCCGATCGAGCTGAACACCGTTTACAAGGTTCGCTACGTTGCTGAAGACGGCAGCTACAACCTCGTTGCTGCTGCTCCTTACGCAGTTGATAAGGATATCTATGTAAACAACTTTGGCTACATCCTCGGTGTAGACGCTAACGGCGCATTTGCTTCCGACAAGCGTGTTGCTACCAATGACAAGGATCTGTGGATCATCCTCCAGGGTGACAAGGTTCACATGTTCAAGGGCAAGCTGTCCACCGTTGAGCTCTATGACCTTGACTTCTACAAGGCTAAGGGCAACCAGTTCGTAGCAGTTGCTGATGCGAACACCAACCTCGGTCCTATCTACGGCAACGTAAATCAGGGCGTTGACTACTGGATGTACAATCTGGCAGTAGACAAGTACTACAACCAGAACTACTTCGCACAGTTCGTTTACGGTCACTTCATGACCAACATGAGAACCGGCGCAGTTGAGTTCGTAACCTACGACTCTGCTCTGGCTCAGAAGGAATTCAACGGCATCTACGTTCCCATGGTAGAGGGCGGCGTCTACAAGGCAACCGATAAGGTTCTGAAGACCAAGGATCTCTACTCCATGAAGGAAGTTGCTGCTACTGAGTTCGCAAGCGGCAAGTACTTCGGCAAGAACTTCACCACCGTTCTGGTTGGTGCAGGCCTGCCCGCTACTCTCGACTACACTAACCCTGTAGTTCCCGCAGGCGTAACTGGTCACTTCCAGTCCTACGCAGCTCTGAGAGATGCAATCGCTGTTAACATGTACGAAGAGATCTACGATCGTGACTTCACTAACACTGATGTCAACGTTGACTCTTGGAACGCAATCAAGGCTGAACTGCTGGCTAACGTAACCTTCGTTGATCGCACTGCTGAAGGCAAGCGCATCACTTGGAAGGGCTACGCAAACAACCAGTTCGTTGAGACCGAGATCGGCACCACCAGCACCGCTGTTGCTGCATACGTAATGTATGACTACGCTAACAAGGCTGCTACCGTATTCTTCGATTCTTATGTTCCTGTAGTTCTGTCTACTGAGACTAAGAGCGAAGTTACCGTTGCTGGCGTTAAGTCTGAGGCTGTTCACGCAGCTAACATCCTGAAGGGTGAGACTGTTGTTACCGTTAAGTTCGGCGCTCCCATGAACGTAACCAAGGTTGAGATCGAAGGCGCGTACACCGATCTGGTTTACAACATCGACGGTCTGTCCTACAAGGTTGCTGACGCTGAGTACACCGGTACTCCCGTAATCACCGCTACCAAGATGACCAAGCTGACCGGTCTGACTCGCGCTACCGAGCTCTTCACTGAGAAGACCTGCGGCACCGCTGAGCTCGACGGTACCTTCAACTTCTATCAGCACTCCTACGGCGGCGTAAACTATGACTACGACGTTAAGATGTTCGATGGCATCATCGCTTCCGAAGGCTGGCAGAAGACCACTTCCATCCTGAAGTACATGGCATTCGCTAAGATGTTCAATGCAGACCTGAAAGAGGTTGCTGAAGGCGCTGCTGATGCTAAGTACCGTGGTATCTACGCAATCAAGCTGACTCAGGCAACTGATCTGACTGCTCTGCGTTTGATCACCGCTTCCGACTACCATGCAAGCATCAAGACCCAGGCTTGTCCTCGCGGCCTTGACATCCTGGTAAGCAAGGATGGCCAGACCTGGACCGTAGCCGCTTCTAAGAGCGACATGGTTAACAACGGTGACTGGGTAGTTACCGCTGGCGAAGGTAAGGATACTGTTAACGCTGAGATCGCTCTGACCGGCGCTGACGATGTCCTCTACGTTGCACTTGCATTTACCGACTTCAGCCCCTACGGCAGAACCGGTAACGGCCAGTACATCTTCGTAGAAGAGCTCGAACTCTTCAACTAATAACCCCGCAAAAAAAGGCACCTTCGGGTGCCTTTTTCTTTTGCTTTTTTGTCGCACCTGTCCATCCCGTAGGGGAGGAGATTGCTCCTCCCCTGCCGTGGTTGCGAAACAATCTGTTTCGGTTCGGAAAAATGATGCCGAAGCCAAGGAAATATGAGGGTGGTGAGAGTTTCCGCGTGCGGGAACTCGAGGAGGGGGAAAAGGAACTTCGGCGATTGAGATGGTCCTTTTCCCCCTCCTCTTGACACCAGGGTTGCGTCCGAAGGAATATTTCCCCGTCCGCGCGCATATCGTATAGTAAAAACATCCCCGAAAGGACAAAACTATGGATATGCATCGCGACCGCACACTGACCGCGCCTACGTGCCTTACATCCCTCACCCACGAATCCGCCGAGGATTTTACCCTGCCGGATTATATGCCGCCGATTCGCCGCGTGATCACCGTCACCGCCCGCCCACTCCCCGAATCCCGCTTCCTCACAGGCAGCGCCATGGAATTCGGCGGCACTATCACCTATGCCATTCTCTATCTCGGTGAGGGGGACGAGATCTATTGCGCCCCCCTTTCCAGCGAGTATTCCGGATCCGTTTCCCTGGGCGATTGCACCCTGGACGATGCTTCCTCCGTGGGCATCGACACCACAGTCGAATCGGTAAATTGCCGCGTCATCGGCCCCCGAAAGGTGTCCATGAAATGCCGCATGAGAACGAGAATCGCCGCCTACGCTCCCGTTCCCCTGGAGGAAACGGTCACGGATGCCGCTGGCCGCCCTTGTCGGGCGGATGGATCCTCCCTGGAAAAGTTGATCTGCACCGCACCCAATGTGCGTGTCAGCCGGGGCGAAATCACCGCCACCGCCGGCGGTGCGTTGGATCGGCTGTCCGGCGCAAAAATCCTCCTTTGCGATGGCGTGATCCGTGTGGAGGATGCCCGCCCCGGCACGGACAGCGTTACGGTGGCAGGGGATGCCATCGTTCATCTGCTGTGTCTTTCCCCCGATGGGACGGTATCTCCCTACACCGCCAAAAGCCGCTTCAGCGAGGTTTTGAGCGTGCCCGGCGCGACCGAGAGCGATCATGCCCGTGGATGGGGTCGATGCGCGGCTGTCACCGTGAATACGGCGGATGAGGGGGATCCATCCTGGGAGATCGAGTTCGATCTGGAGGCGGAATCCGTCGCCGCCGCTGAAACCGCATACACCGCCGATGCCTACGCCACGGATTGCGGATCCCGTGTGGAATTTGCCGAGCGGGACAGTTTGCGGCGGGTGCTGTGCGGCGTGGGATCCCTGTCGGTCAGCGGCGAGGGCGGCCGGCAAAGCAAAAGCGCCCCCGGTGAGAAAATCCTCCACGCGGATGCCTCCGTCACGCCCGATCACGTGGAATATTCCGAGGAGAAGCGTCGGCTGATCCTCCACGGCACGGCTGCCGTGCGTGTGGTGATCGGATGCGACGGGGAAGTGATGGTGGAGGAATTCACCCTGCCGATCCGGTATGAAACGGAGGGAATCCCGCCCGCCGCCGGAGGGGAGCTGCTGTGGCGATGCACCGCCGATGTGTGCGATATCCGCGCCCGCCCCGCCGGGGATCGGATCGCCGTAGATATGGATCTCTCCCTCAGCATGACGGTGCTGTCCCGGGAAAAGATCCGCTGTGTCCGGGAGATCGCATTGGAATCGGATTCCGTGACCGGAGCAGGGGAGGGAAGGCTGCGCATTTGCTATCCCGAACCCGGCGAGACGATCTGGGAGGTAGGCAAGCGGTATCGGGCGTGTCAAAAATCCCTGTGTGAGAAGAATGGAATGCCGGACGCCCACGCTAAATGCGGTGGCGAGCCGATTCTGGTATAATAAAAAAGAGGTGCATCTGCACCTCTTTTTTTGTGTTCACTTACCGGCCCAGGGATGCGGCGCCGATAATGCCCGCATCGTTGCCCAGCTGAGCGATCTTGATCTGGGTGGAGGGAGTCCGATCCCGGGTATACACTTCCTTGAACACCCGCTCTCTCAGGGGAATGAGAAGATAGTCGCCCTCGTGACAGATGCCGCCGCCGATGGACAGCACCTGCGGCTGGAAGATGTTGATCATATTGGCAATACCGCACGCCAAATAATCGATGTACATATCGACTACCTCCCGGCCGGCGGTATCTCCTTCCTTGGCTGCGGTGAAGGCTGTCTTGCCGGAAATCCGACTCAGATCCCCGCAGATCAGCTTTTCCATCAGGGTGTGGGTGCCCTTTGCGCGGCACTCCAGAATCTTATCCTTCGTCATGGCGATCAGACCGGTGGCAGAGGAATACGCCTCCCAACAGCCCCGGCGGCCGCAGGAACAGGGGCGTCCGTCCTTTTCGATTACGGTATGGCCCAGCTCCGCGCCGGCGAAATTGAATCCGGCATACACCTCGCCGTCCAGGATTATGCCGCCGCCCACACCGGTGCCCAGGGTGATCATCACCGAGGTGCGGCTTCCTTTGGCAACGCCGGCCATCGCCTCTGCCTTGGCAGCGGCATTGGCATCGTTTTCGATATATACCTTGGTGCCGTCCAAAAGGGCACTCAGTTTTTCGCACATGGGATACATTAAGAAGGGAACATTGTTTGCATATTCAATGATGCCTGTGTCCCGGTTGGCAGTACCGGGGGTAGCCATGCCGACGAAATCCATATCCGCCAAGGTCAGGGATGCGTCAGACACCACCTTCCGGCACAGGGCCGCAATGTCCGCTGTGATCTCGTCCGCGGATCTTTGCGCGCGGGTGGGGATACTGCCCTTTTGAATAATATGGTAATGGGAGTCCACAACGCCTACGGCGATATTGGTGCCGCCGAGATCAATTCCGATTGAATACATAACTGTCACCATCCTTATATATTGCTTGCTTTTATTATATAGTTTTTCACAAAGTGTGTCAACGGTTGCAAGGTATTTTTTCTTTTTGCCATGCCATAATTGTGAAAAAATCATATTCACAAAAAATTAACGTATCTTTTTGCACCTGTGTGGGCGAATGTGGTTGAAAAAATGGACAAAATGGTATACAATAACTATGATTGAAATTAGAAAGGATGGAAATCACTGACCCATGGCAAACGACAGCAAACGTTTTGTGTATGCGGACAATGCGGCTACCACTCCTGTGGCCCCTGAGGTAATCAAGGAAATGCAGCCGTATTTTGAAGAGTGCTGGGGAAATCCCTCCAGCATCTATAGAAAAGGCCTGGAAGCCAAGCGCGCAATCAATAATGCCCGCGAGCGGATCGCAAACATCCTCGGATGTACCGCCAAGGAGATTTTCTTTACCTCCTGCGGCTCCGAATCCGATAACTGGGCGATCAAGGGCGCGGCGGCGATCAGCAAAAAGAAGCACATCATCACCACCAAGATCGAACATCCCGCGGTGTTGCAGACGGTGGCCAAGCTGGAAAAGCAGGGCTATCGGATCACCCGACTGGATGTGGATGAATACGGCGTGGTCCGTCTGGATCAGCTGGAGGCGGCGCTGGACGAGGATACGGCTCTGGTGGCTATTATGGCCGCCAACAATGAGATCGGTACTCTCCAGCCTATCAAGGAAGCGGCACGTCTGGCTCATCAGGCAGGCGCTCTGATGTTCACCGACGCCGTGCAGGCGATGGGTGCGATGCCCATAAAGGTGGACGAGCTGGGAGTGGATCTGCTCAGCTTCTCCGGCCATAAGCTGAACGCTCCCAAAGGCATCGGCGGTTTGTATATCCGCCGGGGCGTCCGTATCGATCGGTTTGTGGACGGCGGCGGACAGGAAAGTGGTCGGCGCGGCGGTACGGAAAACGTGCCTTACATCATGGCGCTGGCGAAGGCGATGGAGCTGTCCCAGGAGAAGATGGCGGACAATGCCCGTCTGATTACTCTGCGTGACCGCCTGATCACCGAGTTGACAAAGATCCCCTATTCCCGACTGAACGGTCATCCCACCGAGCGCCTTCCCGGTAATGTGAACATTACGTTCCAGTACATCGAGGGCGAGGGTATGCTTCTGCTGCTGGATCAGGCAGGCATCTGCGTGTCCACCGGCTCGGCTTGCTCCTCTGCATCCCTGGAGCCTTCCCATGTCCTGGTAGCCTGCGGTGTGCCCATTGAGGATGCGCACGGCTCTCTTCGCATCTCCATCGGCCATCAGAACACCGAGGAAGATGTGGAGTATATCATTAAAACCTTGCCCGGTATCGTACAGCGGCTCCGCGATATGAGCCCCATCTACCCCGGCAACTGAACAGAAAGGATCGTCCGATAAGGACAGGTGCAAATATGGATTACAGCGAAAAAGTACTTGACCATTTTACAAACCCCCGCAACGTGGGTGAAATTCCCGATGCCGACGGTGTCGGCACGGTGGGCAACCCCAAGTGCGGCGATATTATGAAGATGTTTCTGAAGATCGAGAACAACGTGATCGTGGATTGCAAGTTCAAGACTTTTGGATGCGGCGCAGCGATTGCCACCTCTTCCATGGCTACCGAGCTGATCAAGGGAAAGACCGTGGACGAAGCGCTGAAGCTGACCAACAAGGCGGTTGTAGAGGCTTTGGATGGACTGCCGGCCGTAAAAGTGCACTGCTCCGTTCTGGCGGAAGAGGCAGTGAAATCGGCTGTGGCGGATTACTACAAGCGGAACAACATTCCCTTTGACGCAAAGCTTCTGGATTGCACGGAAGAAGGATGCTGCCATCTTGCGGCGCATGGGGAGGGGCACTGAGTCAGGATATCGTCTGTCTTAGGTTGCAGGCCAACCACCTGACTCACGAAAAAGTCTTTCAAAATGGGTAAGCCATTTTGAATCGGCGTTGCCGACCGACTTTTTCCAGAGTACAGTTTTGTCTTAGGTTGCAGGGCGAGCCAACCCGCTCTCGAGGATTGCCATGGTTGGAAATTCTCCAAGGTGAGGCTGGAGTTGAGTGATGCTCTGTTTTTGGAATTACAAAGCAAGCAAAATACGGAAACGAGGTGTGGTATCACGCCTCGTTTTTTCGTTACAGTTTGGTCAAAATCCCGTCGATGGATGGGGGATGGTGTGGCGGAAGTGTTCTCTGTTTGTTCACGGAAGGACGAGGGGGCGATTACAGTTTGTTCACGGAGCAAAGGATATAACTGGATGAAAATCCATTTAAATGGAAGAAAAATGGATGAAAATGGAAAAATTACGGGCGCTGGACAAAAATTGTGCAACTTGTATATGTGTAGAAAAAACGACCATTTTTTTGTGCAGAATGACAAACGGCGTTTTTTTAGAAAACAGGCATAATATGTGAATTCTGGGGGTGCCTGGCCCGCAAAATGGGTAAATTTTGCTTACTCTCTCAACCGAAATAATAGGATAACAACAAAATACAGGGGTGAAAGCCCCGGGATTTGACGATGTATATGGTTGGTTTTTCGCCGAAGTGTAAGTAAGATTTACCTGCCAGGCTGGCACGGGCGTGTTCCTGGCGCAATGACGGATATGGCAAAAGCAACAAAAATTCCATTGGCGAAAAAACAGGCTCGCTGAGGAGGTTTTTGAGGTTTTGGACGCCGGAAGTTTGCTTGACTTTGAGGGGGTGTTGTGCTATTATATTTACATATAAATACATGGTGGGTCCCTGGGCTCTCCATTATTTTTGGCGGTAAATCCGTGTTTTTGCCCGGAAATATCGCCTGAAACGCCGACGTATTACGGGCTTTGCCGCACAGTGCTTCTGTGTGTTGCACGGTCTGTGGTGCGGCGGTAACAGTATTACCCGGAGCTGATGATTCGGCGATTCCGGGTCATTACCCATCGCCGAATCCAAAACATGCAGGAGGAAGGTTCTATGAGAAGTAACCCCACGAGAAGACTGATAGCTTTCTTGCTGTCGCTTTTGATGCTGGTCGGCTGCCTTGTCCCCGTATATGCGGCGGAGACTGAGGACAGCAGTCTGCACAATACGACGCTGAAAGAGATCAGTGATGCCCTGAACGCCATTTCGTATGCTACGTACAGGGATAAGCATCCGGATGCTGCCCGCGGTACGGAGGTTGTTGTTGATGTAGTGAATTACATCAAGGATGCCACCGACGCGAAGGCTGAGGTGCGCGCAAGCGTGACCGACGCATTCGGTGCGACGAGAAAGAACTGTCTTTATGTGGACGATACAGGTAAGGTTACCTGGTCCGTCCAGATTCCTAAGACCGGTCTTTACGCTATGGAGATCGAGTATTGCTCGGAGTCTACCAAGACCAACTCCATCGAGCGTATGCTCTACATCAACGATAAGGTGCCCTTCAAGGAGGCTCGTTATCTGAGCCTGTCCAAGACTTGGGTACACGATTATGATGAAGAGACTGGCCGTTTCAAGAAGGATACCACCGGAAGTGAGCTTCGCCCCCAGACTTCTGTGGTGCAGAGATGGACGAAGTATGCCATTTCCGATGCTACTACATATTACGCCAATCCCTTTGAGTTCTACTTTGAAAAGGGTGAGAACACCATCTCTCTGGAGGGCGTTCGTGAGGATCTGATCATTTCCTCCATCCGCCTCTATCCTTATGAGGATCTGCCCACCTACGAAGAGGTTCTGGCTGAGTATGCAGCTAAGGGCTACACCGAAGGCACCGACGTGATCCACCTGGATGCAGAGCTTCCCGCGTATGTTTCCGAGTATACGATCTACCCGATCTACGACAGAACATCCGCTATCACCGAGCCGCAGCATGCCACCAAAATCATGCGTAACACCATCGGTAGCGAGAAGTGGCAGACCACCGGCCAGTGGATTGAGTATACCTTCCACGTAGACAACGCCGGTCTGTATACCATCAATCCCCGCTTCAAGCAGTCCGAACTCAGCGGCTTGTACGTATCCCGTAAGCTGACCATCGACGGAGAGGTTCCCTTTGAGGAATGTAACTACCTCCGCTTCGATTATAATACCGACTGGCAGGTAGGCCCCCTGACCGACGGCGGTGACCACGGCGGATTCCTGTTCTATCTGGAGCCCGGCGATCACACCCTTCGCTTTGAGGTTTCCCTCGGTGATATGGGCGACATCGTTCGCCGCGTATCCGAGTCCCTGGCTGTCATCGATGATGCCTATCTGCAGATCATGAAGCTGACCGGCGTTAGCCCCGACCGCTACCGTGACTATGGATTTACCCGCGTTCTTCCCGATGTTATCGAGTCGATGATTCTGGAGAGCATGAATCTCTACGAAGTAATCGATTACATGACCTCCATGAACGGCGGTAAGAGCCAGTATACCGGTACGCTGGAGCAGGTAGCCGTGCTTCTGGAGAAGATGGGTACGGACGAGGATCAGATCGCCCGCAACCTGGGCACTCTGAAGGACCATGTAGGTACTCTCGGTACCTGGATGACCAACGTAGCCAACCAGTCTCTGGAATTGGACTACATCCAGATCCAGGGCGCATCTGCTGAGCTTCCCAAGGCGAAAGCCAACTTCTTTGAAGGCATCTGGCACGAGCTGAAGATGTTCTTCGGAAGCTTCTTCGCTGACTACAACACCCTGGGCGGCGAGGAGAAGGGCGGCGAGGCTGTAACCGCATGGATGGTTACCGGCCGTGACCAGGCGATCATCATGCGTAACCTGGTGGACGATAAGTTCACTCCCGAAAGCGGCATCGATGTGGATCTGAAGCTGGTTGCCGGCGGTACACTTCTTCCTTCCGTTCTGGCGGGCGTTGGACCGGACGTTGCCCTTGACGGCGCCGATCCGATTCAGTACGCAATCCGCGGTGCGGTTCTTCCTCTGAACGATTTCGATACCTTCGATGAGGTTTGTGACCGCTTCACTGACGCAGCGATGATTCCGCTGACTCTGTACGGCAAGACCTACGGTCTGCCGGAGACACAGACCTTCTGGATGATGTTCTACCGCAAGGACATCCTGGCTGACCTTGGTTTGGAAGTTCCCAAGACCTGGGATGATCTTCTGGCCATGGTTCCGATCCTGCAGTTCAATAACATGCAGATCGGTCTTCCCAATAACTACTCTCTGTTCATGTATCAGATGGGCGGACGCATTTGGGTGGACGACGGTATGCGAGTCAATCTGGACTCCAACCTGGTTCTTGAGGCATTCGAGGATATGTGTAACATGTTTACCCAGTACTCCCTGCCTTACACCTATAGCTTCGCAAACCGTTTCAAGACCGGTGAAATGCCCATCGGTGTAACCAGCTATACCGAATACAACCAGATGATCCTCTTCGCTACCGAAATCGCCGGTTTGTGGGAAATGGTTCCGCTGCCCGGTACGATGGATGAAGAAGGCAACATCAATAACGCATCTCCCTCCGGCGTAGCCGCCATCGTAATGATGAAGGGCTGCCAGAACACCGAGAATGCATGGAAGTTCATGGATTGGTGGGTTGACCGCGATTTCCAGGTTGACTACTCCAACGAGCTGGTTGCTATCATGGGTCCCGCCGCAAAGAACGCAACCGCAAACCGTGAAGCACTGGAAGAGCTGCCCTGGTCCTCCAGCGAGTACGAGAATCTGGCACTCCAGATGAACAATCTGCGTGCAGAGCATGCGTACCCCGGCAGCTACATTATCGACCGTTATACAGGATTTGCTTTCCTGGATGCATATAACAAGATGCTGGATCCTGTAGATTCGCTCCTTAATTATATTAACGCAATCAATAAGGAAATCACCCGTAAACGTACCGAGTTCGATTACGAAACCTTGGAGATCGGCCAGACGCTGGCAGAGAAGCGTACCGCTCAGGCAGTCGCTTTGATGACCGAGCTCACCGGCTACGATGCAGAGATCGCCGAAGCAGAAGCAGCACTGCTCGCTGAGGATGTATCCGCTATGAGACACGTTGCCGATAAGTTCGCCCGCACCGCCGCCTCCAATGAACAGCTGGCACAGATCGCCCTCTATCTGACCGATGCGGCCGACGCGCTGGCAACCTACAAACTGTACGAATAAACCTGACTCGAAAATTCTGATTAAGGAGAAAAGCAATGTCAAAGAAAGTCGCTTCACAGACTGCGACACGCACTGAGATGACAAAAGCGCAGTGGACATGGTTTCAGATGAAACAGCATAAGGTTGCTTACTTCATGGTAGCACCCTTCATGATCCTCTTCCTGATCTTCACTGTTATCCCGGTCGTTGCATCGCTCTTTCTGAGCTTGACAACATTTAACATGTTGCAGGTCCCGAAATTCATTTTCCTCGACAACTACGTTACGTTGTTCCTTGACGATGATCTCTGGATCACCGCTTTGAAGAATACACTGGTCTTCGCCGCTATCGTGGGCCCCGCTTCCTATATCCTTTCCTTCCTGGTGGCGTGGTTCATCAACGAGCTCCCGCCGAAGATCCGTGCCGTTGTTACCCTGATCTTCTATGCGCCCTCCATTTCCGGTAACGCATACCTGATCTGGCAGACGCTGTTCGCCAGCGACTCCTACGGCTGGGTAAACGGTAAACTTCTCTCCTGGGGCATGATCGACTCACCGATCCTCTGGTTCCAGAACGAGAAATACGTTATGCCGCTTTGTATCGCGGTTGCACTCTGGACATCCCTCGGTACCTCCTTCCTGTCCTTTATCGCAGGTCTGCAGGGTATCGACACCGCTCAGTTTGAGGCGGCTGCCGTGGACGGTATCAAGAACCGTTGGCAGGAGCTTTGGTATGTGACTCTGCCCAACATGCACTCCCAGCTGCTCTTCGGTGCGGTTATGTCCATCACCAGCGCGTTCAGCTTCGGTGGCATCGTAACCACTCTGGCCGGACATCCGTCTGTTAACTACGTCGCGTATACGATCTCTCACCACCTGAATGAATATCAGAGCACTCGTTGGGAAGTCGGTTATGCCTCCGCCATTTCGTTCGTATTGTTCCTCATGATGATCGGATCCAATATGGCGATATCCAAACTGCTTTCAAAGGTGGGACAGTGATATGAAGAAAAAATTAAGAACAAGAAAACATCGCGTCGTCCTGAACCGCAGTGCAGGAGGCGACACAGCGATCAGTATTGTCCTCACCATTTTCGGTGCATTCATGTTCCTGCCTATGCTGTACATTTTGATGAACTCCGTAAAGCCGATGGCTGAGTTGTGGATCTACCCGCCCCGCTTCTACGTGGTTTCCCCCACTCTGAACAATTTTAAGAGCTTGTTCAGCTTGATGGGCGACTCCTGGGTGCCCTTCTCCCGTTACATCTTTAATACGGTGTTTATCTCCGTACTCGGTACGTTCGGTAACCTGATGCTTTCCTCCATGGCAGCATATGCGCTGTCCAAGATCCCCTTCCCGGGACACAAATGGATGTTTAAGCTGATCCGTACCGCCCTGATGTTCTCCTCCACGGTTACCAGCATTGCCAACTTCATCACCATGTCCATTCTGGGCTGGGTCGACACCTACTGGGCAATTATCATCCCCGCGTTCGGCTCCACCCTCGGACTCTACCTGATGAAGCAGTTCATGGACTCCAACGTGTCCTCCGCTGTTCTGGAAAGTGCCCGTCTGGACGGCGCTTCCGAGATGAAGACATTCTGGACCATCGCAATGCCTATGGTTAAGCCCGCATGGCTGACTCTGATCATCTACTGTTTCCAGGGTCTGTGGAATGCCGGTGCTTCTCCCTATGTATACAGTGAGGAGTTGAAGACACTGAACTACGCAATCGGTCAGATCACCGCCGGCGGGGTTGCCCGTGCAGGCGCCAGCGCAGCCGCAACGGTGGTTATGATGATGGTTCCTATCCTCGTATTCGTTATCTCTCAGAGTAACATCATCGAGACGATGGGATCCAGCGGTATGAAGGACTAAGGAGGTAATAATAATGAAGAGATTATCACAGGTTCTGCTTACCGTTATGGCACTGATGATGGTATTGACTTCCGTGGTCGGTGCAGCAGCCCCCTACGCAACCTATACATACTCCTCCACCCAGTTCGTTCTGAACTCCCCCGAGGCATACGTTCCGGATATGGTGGTGGATACCAAGTACATGGGCCTGAGCGCGGCTATGGCTACTCCCCGTGACATGTTCGTCGGTCCCGACGAATGTGTATATCTGGTGGATGAAGACGGCGGCCGTGTGATCTGCCTGGACAAATACTTCAAGCTCCGCTTCGAGATCAAAACCTTCGTAAATGAGCAGGGCGTTCCGGATAGCTTCTCCAAGCCCGCCGGCGTATTTGTCAACAACAATTACATCTACGTTTGCGACTCCAACAACTGCCGTATCGTTATGTTCAATTTGGACGGATCTTTCCATAAGATCATCCCCCAGCCTGTGGACGACCTCTTTGAAGAGGGTGACATCTACATGCCTGTGGCCGTTGCGGTTGATACTTACGGCCGTCTGTTCGTAGTTTCCAAGACTACCAACCAGGGTATCATCGTCATGAGTGAGGACGGCGGCTTCCACGGATTTATCGGTGCCGCTAAGGTTGAGATCTCTCCCATGCAGATCATCTGGAGAAGCCTCCAGACCGACGCACAGCGTGAATTGACCTCCGCCTACATCCCCACGGAGTATAACAACATCTCCATCGACGAGGATAACTTCATCTACATCACCACCGACGCTGTGAACGAAACGGATCAGCAGAAGTCTATTCAGAACCGCTCCAGCGAAAACGCTCCCGTTAAGAAGCTGAACGCATCCGGCGCGGACGTTATGAGACGTAACGGCTTCTTCGGCCCCGGCGGTGAGGTAGCTCCCTCCAACTCCTCCCTGAACGCAATCCGCGGTGCATCCCGTATCATCGATGCGGCAGTAGGCCCCGAGGGAACCTGGTCCATCATCGACCAGAAGCGTTCCAAGGTATTCACCTACGATAAAGACGGCGCCAGCCTCTTCATCTTCGGTGATAAGGGCGTTCAGACCGGTAACGTCGAGAACGTAGCCGCTATCGCATACCAGGGATCCAAGATCCTGCTTCTGGATGCCAGCAAGAAGTGCATCACGGTGTACCGCCGTACTGAGTACGGTGATCTGCTGATCGATGCTCTGGCTCACCAGAACAACCGTATCTACGACGTGGCTATCGACGACTGGACCGAGATTTTGAAGCGTAACAACAACTACGACGCAGCGTACATCGGAATCGGTAAGGCGCTGTACCGCAGCGGTGACTTCGAGGAGGCAATGGAATACTACCGTGCCGCCTTCGATACGGATAACTACTCCAACGCTTTCAAGGAAGTTCGTAAGGGCATCCTCTCCAAGTGGCTGGTAGTACTGCTGATCGGCGTGGTGATTGTCTGCATTCTGATCGGTAAATTCTTCGGCTATGCCGGCAAGATCAATAAGAAGGCCCAGCTGAAGGTGGGACGTAAGAGCTTGAAGGAAGAGATGCTGTATCCCTTCCACCTGATCTTCCATCCCTTCGACGGCTTCTGGGATCTGAAGCACGAAAAGCGCGGTTCCGTCCGCAGTGCATTCCTGATCATGCTCATCACCATCGCTGCATTTACCTATCAGAGCGTTGGTACCGGCTATATCTTCAATCCCCGCCAGAGCGGATATTTGAATATCTTCGGACAGATCATCTCCGTTGCCGTTCCCGTTATTCTGTGGTGCGTGGCAAACTGGTGTCTGACAACCCTGTTCGAAGGCGAGGGCAGCCTGGCAGATATCTTCGTGGCTACCTGCTACTCCCTCACTCCTCTGCCGCTTCTGATGATCCCCTCCGTAATTTTGTCCAACGTTCTTGCTAAGTCCGAGTCTCAGGTCATCGACCTGCTGGTGGACGTGGCCTTCATCTGGATGTTCGTTCTGGTGTTCCTCGGTATGATGATCACCCACGACTACTCCATGCTGAAGAACGTGGCTACTACGGTAGGTACCATCGTTGGTATGGCATTCATCATGTTCCTGGCGATTCTGTTCTCCAGCTTGATGGCAAAAATCGTAGGCTTTATTTCCGGTATTATCGTCGAGATAAATTACCGAATGTAACCGGGGGAAAGGAGAGAATATAATGAATATGAAAAGAATTACATCCGCTGTCCTGTCCCTGGTGATGGCCCTCGGCGCAATTGTTCCCGCATCCATTCAGCCCGTTTCCGCTGCATGGGAGGATAAAGTAGATAAAGACGGTAACCCCATTATCAAGTATACTACCGCCGCCTATGAAACTCCCGAGGCAAAATTGGCCGATATGATCATGGTGAAGGAACAGAACGGTCACCAGATCTGGTTTGAGGAATTTACCGGTGAGGTCGCATACAAAGATCTCGCCAGCGGTCAGATCCTCTTCTCCAACCCCTGGGATATCGCAGCCGATTACAATAAGGCAACCGACAGCACCAAGAAGCAGCTGCTTTCTCAGCTGATCATTACCTTTACCGACAACGGCGCGCAGAAGACCATGTACAGCTACACGGAAGCAGCGCTCCGCGGTCAGATCATCTACAAGAATATCAAGAACGGTATCCGCGTAGAGTACATGATGGGTGAGGAAAAGACCACCCGTCTGGTACCCCGTATGATCGAAAAATCCCGTTTTGAGAAGCTGATCCTGGAGCCTATCGAGGACGATTTCCAGTGGGGTAAGGTTGAGGCGTTCTACTCTCTGAAGGACCCCTTTGATCCTTCTCTGACCGACCGCCAGATCATCGAAATGCAGGCCGCATTCCCGGCCACCAAGACCATGGCGATTTACACCTATTCGGATAACGCCAAGGCAAAGGAAATTAAAACCGTAGAAAACATCATCAAGACTTGGTGTACCGAGTACTCCTATGAAGAACTTGAGTACGACCATGAGACGACCGGCTATACCGGCGATGATGCAGCACCGCCGCTCTTCAAGCTGGCAATCGAGTATACCATTACTCCCGACGGCGATCTGGAAGCCAGACTTCCCGCCAACGGTATCCGTTTCGACGAAACCGCATACCAGCTGAAGACCGTATCCCTCCTGCCTTACTTCGGCGCAGGCAGCAACAAGTATACCGGCTACACCTTCATTCCCGACGGCAGCGGTACATTGATCCGCTATGAGGATGTTCTGGGCGGTTATAACGTATCCGGCCAGATGTACGGCGCGGACTACGCGTACCACACCATCTCCAATCAGCATACCCAGACCATGAGATGGCCCGTGTACGGCAACGTAACCAACCTGGATAAGAAGTGGAAGGAAACCGTTGATGTCGTTGTCAGCGAGGAAACCACTGATGAGGAAGGCAACGTAGTTCCTGCCGTTACCGAAAAGCAGAAGGTAGACCGCGTGCTGAAGCAGGATGTTGGCTTCCTGGCAATCATCACGGAAGGTGATTCCCTCACCTCTCTGATGAGCTCCCACGGCGGCACCCTCCATTCCTTCAACACCGTGTACCCGATCTTCACTCCCCGTCCCAGCGACTCCTACAACCTGGCAGCCTCCATTTCCGTAGGCTCCAATACGTCCTGGACCGTGGAATCCGAGCGTAAGTACACCGGCAGCTACCGCATCCTTTATAAGATGCTGACCGACGATGCTATCGCTGCGGAGAAGAACCTGACCAACGCCTACAGCGCAGATTACGTAGGTATGGCAAATGCATACCGCGATTATCTGTATAAGAACGGTGCCCTCACCGCTCTGGCCGATACTACCGAGGATATGCCTCTGTATATCGAAACCTTCGGCTCTACCACCACTACCAAGCGTATCCTGTCCTTCCCCGTGGAAGTGGATGTTCCGCTGACCACCTTTGAGGATATTAAGGGCATGTACGACGAGCTCTCCGAGATGGGTGTTGGCCGTATCAACTTCCGTCTGACCGGTTATGCCAACGGCGGTATGCGTGCTACCATGCCTTA
>JAZSCY010000326.1:0-3016 GCA_045530875.1 Eubacteriales bacterium | reverse complement strand
AAAAACGATAGCGTCTATGCTGGCTCTCCCATTTCGATAATCATCGTTCTGGGGGTCTTGGGGGAACTCCCCCGAGCCCATGGGAGGATGTAAAGGGGGGATCTGCGGGGAGCGGTCCCTCCTTTGATCATTCTTCCGGAGCGACCTCCCCTTTGATGATTCCTGTACAGCGACCCCCTTTTGCCTCTCCAAAACGCAATACCCCCCCGACAGACCCTATCGAATCTGTCAGGGGGTAATCCCTTTTATAAGAAATCCTCACGCCATGGTTTCCAGCATCTTCATCGTAACGGAGAAGCGGGTTGCCTCCCCCGCGTCAAACGCCCGATATTCCTCATACATGTACCGAGCCATCCGATGAATCTCATTGTACAGCGATCCCGCGATGTGAGGCGTCAAAACCACATTCGGCAGAGTGTACAATTCCGATTCCGGACGGGGCGGCTCAGGATAAGTTACGTCCAGAAGGGCCACCCGGGTAGGCTCTGCTTTCAAAGCGGCGATCAGATCCGCTTCCACCACCTGGGCACCGCGGCCGGTGTTGATGAACGTGGCGTATTTGCCCATCTTTTCAAACAGATTTCCATTCAGCATGCCCTGTGTCTGGGCATTGTTGGCCAGATGATTGGAGATCACGGCGCACTCCGCAAACAGCATGGGAAGATCCACCTTCGTCACGCCCACCTCAGAGGCTTTTTCATCGGGCAGAAAAGGATCGAACACCAGCACGTCCACAAAATCCAGGGATTTCAGCCGCTCGATCACCATCTTGCCGATCATGCCGGCGCCGATGATGCCCACCTTCGTTTCGTAATTGCCGGTGTATTCCCCCGCGTTCTGCCGTCCAGCCCAGACGGATCCACCCTCCTCGGGGCGATGCATCCGCTGAAAAAATCCCTTGTTTGCCAGAATGATCTGGGCAAAGGTGTACTCCGCTACAGGAACAGCGTTGGCAGCCCAGGCGGAAAACACCTCGATCCCGCAATTCAGAAAGGGACGGGCAAAAGCCTGCACCGTGCCGGCGGCATAGAACAGGGCACGCACTTTTGGGAAATACTCTCTTATCTGCTCCTCCGTCAGGGCGATCATGCCCCAGGTGGAGAACAGATACTCCACCTCCGCAGCCTCTTGGCGAAATGTGTCCAGATTGGAGAGATTCAGTATCTCGGAAATGGGGAAATCCAACTCGGATGTCATGCGTGTGATCAGATCGGCGGGGTACACATCGTAAATCTTGCCCGAGCCGATAAAAGCGGCTTTTTTCATATTTTTATCCTGCCTTTTACAGAAAAAATTGATTATTTCGTTCCGTTGAAAATATCCAGATGTCCCAAATCCTCAAAATCCAGAATGTCGGAGAGGATGTAGTTGCTGACAAACATGCCTTTTGGCGTCAGAGCGAAGGCGTCGCCGTTGTAGGTGGCAAATCCGTTCTTCACATAGGGTGCCATCTTTCGCCCGTATAGATCCTCAAAGGAGAATCCGAACAGGCGGGCGAAATCCCGGCAGATCAGCCCTTCCTTCAGCCGGAAGCGGAGCATGATGTACTCGCCCAGCCGCTCTCTCGGGGATACGGCGTCGTTCTGCTCCGTCAGACGGATGGCGGATCCGGGATTGGCCAGACCGTGGATGTACTTATCCATATGGGATACAAAGGAGAATCGATTGCCCCGGAAGAAGGAGTGGGCAGCCACACCCAGACCCAGATACTCCTCGCAGTTCCAGTATTTCAGATTGTGGTGGCACATATAGCCCGGCCGCGCGAAATTGGATACCTCGTACTGGCCGTAGCCGTTATGGGCGAGGAATTCCACCGCCGACAGATACATCTCCACCTCCTCATCCTCGGAGGGGAAGGGGAGGATGTCTTTCTTTTCATACAGCCGTGTGCCCGGCTCCAGGATCAGATCGTACAGGGAAATATGCTCCGGCCCCATCCGCACCACGTAGCGGAGGGTTTTCATCAGGCTTTCCTTCGTCTGATAAGGAATGCCGAACATGAGATCCACGTTGATGTTCTCAATTCGTGCCCGCCGTGCCGCCCGGAAACTTTCGGCGAAATCCTGCCGCCGATGGATGCGGGAGAGGGCGGCCAGCTCTTCGTTGTTGGCGCTTTGGAGTCCCATGCTGAGGCGATTCACACCGGCACGGCGCAATCGCTTGAGAAGGGGGGTATTGACGGTGGCCGGATTGGCCTCCAGAGTGAACTCCACCCCTTTTGTCAGATGGAAATTCTTCTTCACCGCACGGATCAGGCGGATCAGCTCATCGGGGGGCAAGCAGGTAGGGGTGCCGCCGCCGATGAAAACGGTGTCCACAAAATATTCATCCGTGCCCTGCCGGTACGACTGCATATGGGCGATGAGCGCGTTCACATAGCGGGACATCATCTCCTCATCCCGGGGGACCATGGAGTAGAAATCGCAGTACGCGCATTTGGATCGGCAAAAAGGGATGTGGAGATACAGCCCCAGCCGTGTTTTGTCGTACGGGGAGTAGTTTGCGGATCCGTCCAGGGTGTTGAACAGTTTTACACCGGACATATACAGCCCTCCTTTCGGGTGTGATTGGAATGTTCCCGGGCTATGCGCCCGGACCGCACCACCTTCCCAAAAAGGTGGACGAAAACTTTGATAAATAATTCTTTTTAAAGGTTTTTGGGGGTGCGGACCCTTTTTGCAAAAAGGGTCTGCGTTATACTTACGCCATCTTCCACAGCTGAAATTGTTTTCCACTTTTTCTTTGACACCAGAAGCGCAAAGAAAAAGTTATCAAAAAGATACGCTGATACGTGGGGTTATGCACCCCACCCCCCCACCACCTTTTGAAAAAGGTGGACGAAAACTTTGATAAATAATTCTTTTTAAAAGTTTTTTGGGGGTGCGGACCCTTTTTGTAAAAGGGGTCTGCGTTTTCCTCACACCATTTGATATGGCAAAATCGTTCTCCACTTTTTCTTTGACACCAGAAGCGCAAAGAAAAAGTTATCAAAAAGAAACGCTGATACAAGGGCGTT
>JAZSCY010000236.1:0-4043 GCA_045530875.1 Eubacteriales bacterium | reverse complement strand
CCTATCGCTTCTCTTGACCCCCGTATGACCGTACGCGATATTATTGCTGAAGGTCTTGTGATAAACGGCATCACCGATAAGGATTATATCAACGAAAAGGTTTACGAGATTCTTGAAACAGTCGGTCTTGTTCGTGAACATGCAGATCGTTATCCGCACGAATTCTCCGGCGGTCAGCGTCAGCGTATCGGTATCGCCAGAGCGGTTATCATGCAGCCTGAGATGATCATTGCCGACGAGCCTATCTCGGCACTGGACGTATCCATCCAGGCCCAGGTTATCAATCTGCTGAACGACCTTCGCGACCGTATGGGCCTTACCATTCTGTTCATCGCCCACGACTTGTCGGTAGTTAAATACTTCTCCGACCGTATCGGCGTTATGTACTTCGGTAAGATGGTTGAGCTTGCCGATTCGGACGAGCTCTTCAAGAATCCTCTCCATCCGTATACGAGATCTCTTCTGTCGGCGATCCCGCTGCCCGATCCCGTATATGAAAAGCAGCGCACGAGAATCCACTACAATCCCATTGCGGAGCACGATTATTCCGTGGATGCTCCTTCGTTCCGTGAAATCACTCCCGGACATTTTGTGCACTGCAACGATCTGGAAGAGGAAAAATACAAGCAGATGATCAAGTAACAAGACGGATGGTTAAAGAACAGTGAAACAGGAAAGCAAGGAAACCTTGAGAAAATATGCTGTCTGCATCGGCATTGAAGCGCTTATTGCATTCTTTGTGATTTGGTCCAAGGGATTTTTCGCGCACAGTTTGGCGGTAAATATCCAGATTCTCGCGGATGCATTCTTCGTCTCCGGCGTATTGATGACGTTATTTGCGGGCATGCTGTACGTCAGCGGCGAGGGCGCACTTGTGGGTATCGGATTCGTTCTGAGAAACGTGGTGCTTGCCTTTGTTCCCATGGGAAGAGCAAAGCACGAGAAATATGCCGACTACCGGGAGCGAAAGCTCAGCAAGGCGAAAAAGCAAAACGACAGCTGTATTCTTGTTACAGGACTGATCTTCCTTTTCATTGGCGTCCTCTTCACAGTTATTTGGTACGTAAGCTTCTATAACGTATAAGATTATCTCCGCACACCCGGTGTGCGGGGATTTCTTTTATATTTGTAAGGCTTTTTGTTCACAATATTCGGTAGACTGCCATGCTGTAGTGTGATACCATAAATACAGTATACGGATCTTTTCCGAAATGATTTAGGAGGACTGAATGAAAAAACTGCTGAGACTACTGTTCAGCCGGGCGGTGATCGTTTCTCTTTTGATTTTGCTTCAGCTGGTGCTGCTGTTTTTTGCCGCAGTCCGTTTTACGGAATATTTTGTCTTTTACTATATTTTGTCCACGGTGTTCGCTGTGATCCTTACCTTGACGATCGTCAACCGGAAGGATGGGGCAGAGTATAAGATCGCATGGCTGGTCACGGTGCTTTTGATCCCTGTGTTCGGCGGTCTTCTGTACCTGATTTTCAGTGGAAACCGGATGTCGGAGCACAAAAAAAGAAAAATGGCCCGCATCAATGAGGCCATGCGCAATACGCTGAAAACCAGTCAATCCCCGGCGGAGCAGATCGCCGCGGAATCTCCCTCGGCAGGTGTCCAGAGCCGCTATATCGAGAACACGGCCGTGTGTCCTCCCTTTGTGAATACAGAGGTGAAATATTTCCCCCTGGGAGACGATATGTTTCCTGCTTTGCTGGAAGAGTTGGAGCGGGCGGAAAAGTACATCTTTTTGGAATACTTCATCATCGATGAGGGACGGATGTGGAATACAGTTCTAGATATTCTCAAGAGGAAGGCCGCGGAGGGCGTGGACGTCCGTGTGATTTACGACGATATGGGCTGTATTATGCTGCTGCCTCGCCATTATGCCCGACAGCTGCAGGAGTATGGTATCCGCTGTCATGTGTTCAACCGCTATGTTCCCGTTTTAAATGCGCGGCTCAACAACCGGGATCACCGGAAGATCGGCATCATCGACGGCAAGGTGGCGTTCACCGGCGGGGTCAATCTGGCGGATGAATATATCAACGAAAAGAACCGCTTCGGCCATTGGAAGGACAACGCGGTTATGCTTCGCGGCGACGCCGCATGGAGTATGACGGTCATGTTTCTGACCATGTGGGATTACCTGGATAAAGCAGGGGCGGCTGCCGAATCCTATGAACACTACAAACCGGCGGATTACGGTGCTCCTGTATCCGACGCGGAGGGATGGGTGCAGCCTTACACGGACAATCCCCTGGACAGCGAGCCGGTGGGGCAGACCATCTATCTGAATATGATCAACCGGGCAGAGCGGTACGTATACATTATGACGCCCTATCTGATCATCGACGGACAGCTGGAGGCCGCTCTGTGCAATGCCGCCCGCAGTGGGGTGGATGTGCGGATCATGATGCCCGGCGTCGGGGACAAGTTCATCGTGTACGAAACGTCTAAATCCTATTATGAGAATCTGATTCGCCATGGCGTGAAGATCTACGAGTACGCCCCCGGATTTCTCCATGCAAAAACCTTTATCTGTGATGATAAATATGCCACAGTAGGTACGGTGAATCTGGACTTCCGCAGTCTGTATCTCCATTTCGAGTGCGGCGTGTGGATGTACCGCACCGCCATCATCGGAAAAATCAAAGCGGATTTCGAGGACACTTTCCGAAAATGCCGCGAAATCCGCCTGGAGGATTGTCAAAAAAGTCTTGTGCGGGAGTTGTTCCGCGCGGTCATGGCGCTGATTGCCCCCATGATTTAAATCTGTTCGGGAAACCCGTGCTGACGGAGCACCTCATATACCCCCACCGCCGCGGCGTTGGACAGATTCAGACACCGCTGTCCCTCCCGCATGGGAAGACGGACACACCGATCCGGATGCTGTGAGGTGAATTCCGTGGGCAAACCAGAGGTTTCCTTGCCGAAAAACAGATATACGGGAAGAGGATAGGCTACGTCGGTGTAGGACTGCTTTGCCTTGGAGGTGAAGCAAAAGAACTCCGCCTCCGGATGTTTTTCGAAGAAATCGTTTAGTCCGTCATAGTAGGTAATGTCCAGGCTGTCCCAGTAATCCAGCCCGGCCCGCTTCAGTTTGGCGCTGTCGATCTCGAAGCCCAGCGGGCGGATCAGATGCAGGGCAGCACCGGTGGCGGCGCAGGTGCGGGCGATGTTACCCGTATTCTGTGGGATCAGCGGTTCTACCAGTACGATATTTACTTGCTTCATAATACAGCCCTCGCTTACCGCAATCGATAGATATATTATAGCGCAAGGCAGGGGAAATTGCAATAATCCCCGGTTTTTATTTGGTTTTATCAATAAATTTACAATTCATCTACGCAATCCGGTGCAAAATGTAGTATACTAAATAGGATATGGAAGAGGGGAAGGATTTCCCCGGAAAATCTTTAGGAGAGGATGGCATCCCCACAGATGCCCTCGGCTGGCATGAGTTTAGTAACAAAACTGTTTGGAACATACAGTGATCATCAGATCAAGAAAATTCGCCCCACCCTGGCCCGCATAAACGATCTGGCAGGGAAGTATCGGGATTTGTCCGATGCGGAAATGGCGGAGGTAACTCTGAAATTCAAGGAGAACTTGAAAAGCGGCTCCACGTTGGATGATATACTGCCCGACGCCTATGCCCTTGTGCGTGAGGCGGCAGACCGTGTGCTGGGCAAGCGCCCCTTTGATGTGCAGATTCTTTGCGGCATTCTTCTTCATCAGGGACGTGTGGCAGAGATGAAAACCGGTGAGGGTAAAACGCTGGTGGCTACTCTGCCGTCCTATCTGAACGCGCTTTCCGGCAAAGGCGTGCACGTGGTGACGGTCAATGAATATCTGGCACGTCTGGGCTGTGAGGAAATGGGACGCATCCACGAATTCCTCGGCTTGACTACCGGCTTGGTTGTTCATGCACAGAACCGCATGCAGAAGCAGTATGCCTATCAGTGCGACATCACCTACGGCACCAACAATGAATTCGGATTTGACTATCTCCGCGACAATATGGCGCTCTACAAGGAGAATC
>JAZSCY010000284.1:0-1884 GCA_045530875.1 Eubacteriales bacterium | reverse complement strand
AGTGAGAGTGTCCTATATTGCACGGTGTGCGGCAAAGAAGTCTTTCGGATGCGGGTGAGTAAAGGGATGCCATCTCACCAATTCTACAATGAAAAATGCATCATTTGCGGGGAAATACAGCGGGAGCGGGATTGATTCGTACAGCAAAGCCGCAATACGTTACTGTGAGAAGTCATATCCGTATTTTGGAGAATCCGGGACACCGCTATTTACAAGTGAAAAAAATTATACTATAATATACTCGAAATCGCGGAAATGATCCATGAAGTTTTCTTTTGTGTAAAACAAAGAGAAGGGTTGATGGTATCATGAAATCATCATAGCCTGAAGGGGAGTGTATTATGAGACGATACGATGTTGCCGTTCTCGGCGGCGGATTTGCCGGAGTAGGGGCGGCATTGGCGGCAGCAAGAATGGGGGCTAAGGTTCTTCTTGTTGAAAAAGGGAACTGCCTGGGAGGCGCGGCCGTACATGGCCTTGTGAATCCGTTTATGCCGTATTCCACCACGATAGACGGTCAACGGGTTGCTCTTTCGGCAGGAATATTCGAGGAAATACACACTCGTCTGAAAGAGCGTAATGCGATGGCTGGAAACAGTTTTTTGGAAGAGGAACTGAAATACATCTTGAATGAGATGGTTTCAGAGGCACAGATAGATCTGCTTTTCCACGCCTATATTTGCGGGACAGACAGAAACAAGGAAAGAATCCAATCGGTAACGGTTGCAACGATAAACGGAGAGGAAAAACTCGAAGCTGATTATTTCATCGACGCAACCGGGGATGCGCAGCTGGCGTATCTTGCTGGATGTCCGACGGTGCTTGGGCGGCAGGCGGATCATTTGTGCCAGCCTATGACGCTATGCTTCCGTGTCGGAAATGTGAATGTGAAGGCGTTTTATGAGACTTTGCCGCAGCTGCAAGCCGCATATGCAAAGAGTTTGGAGGCAGGAGAGTTTTTGAATCCCCGGGAAAATATCCTTGTATTTAAGACGCCGATTCATAATGTGCTTCACTTCAATACAACCAGAGTTGTAAAAAAGAATCCTGCCTCCGCCCGGGATGTGACAGAAGCGGAAGTTCTGGGACGCAGACAAGTGTACGAAATATACGATTTTATGAAAAAGCATGCAAATGGGCTTGAAGACAGCTTTTTGATGATGACCGCGTCTGAAATAGGAGTCAGAGAAAGCCGTATGATTGTAGGCGATTACGTTCTTACGCAAGAGGATTGCAAGAATTGCACCCAATTTAAGGATGCGATAGCCGCTTGCAACTATGATATTGATATTCATAATCCCGAGGGAACAGGAACCAGCATATACAAATTCCAAACCGGGGAGTATTACACCATCCCGTATCGCAGTCTTATCCCTGTGGGCGTGTCCAATATGTTGGTGGCAGGAAGATGTATTTCATCCGATCACGAAGCGCAGGCATCGTACAGGATCATGCCGGTTGTGTGCTGTATAGGCGAAGCTGCGGGCACTGCTGTGGGCCTTGCTGTGAAGAATAACAGCACAGTGCGTGAAGTGGATGTGGGAGAACTGCAAAGCGAATTGAAAAGAAACCGTGCGTTTATAGGGATATGATGTGTTATTAAAATAAGCCATAAAAAGCACCCCGCCCGGGTGCTTTTGTTTTACCGTCGATTGACAGCGCGGACGGGGTGTGATAGAATAAAACCGGAAAGGCGGTGAAACCATGAAGATAAAAGCAATCCGAAACTGTATCGTCCTTGGCTGCATCGTGCTGGCTGTCGTGCTGCTTGGCGCCATTTGTGTCGATATCTTCTCGTACAATACAGGCGTCGTGACCGGTATTTCCGCCGTGGAAACAGGCGAGGGAGAGTGGGAATTGAACCTGACGTATTTTCTCCCGATG
>JAZSCY010000020.1:0-5874 GCA_045530875.1 Eubacteriales bacterium | reverse complement strand
CCCACATTCCTGTATGAGTCTTTGTGGAATCTGGCTGGATTGATTCTGATTACGTACCTGTATAAAAAGAAGAAGTTCCACGGGCAGATGTTTCTGACTTACATGACCTGGTACGGTTTCGGACGTACACTGATTGAGGGATTGCGTGCGGACAGTCTGTACATTGGTACGATCCGCGTGTCGCAGCTGGTGGGACTGCTTACGTTTATTCTTGGAGCGGTTTTGCTTATATACAATTTTCGGAGGATAAATAAGTCACAAAATAGCGGCACAACAGACGAAAATGAGGTAGAAAACAATGGCTAAATTGATTGATGGAAAAAAGATTTCCGCCGCCGTGCGGAGTGAGATCGCGCAGGAAACAAAGAAATTCACCGAGGAGCATGGATTCGCACCCGGACTCACTGTGATTATTGTAGGACAGGACCCTGCGTCCCAGGTGTATGTGCGCAACAAAAAGCGTGCCTGTGAGGAAGTTGGCTTTGCATCTCAGGTGATCGAGATGCCGGAGAATACCACTGAGGAGGAGCTTCTTTCCGTGATCGACGGTCTCGTGAAGGACGATACGGTGCACGGTATCCTGGTGCAGCTGCCTTTGCCCAAGCATATTTCCGAGGATGCGGTTCTGCGTGCTATCCCGCCGCATAAGGACGTGGACGCATTCCACGCGGAAAATGTGGGCCGGATCATGATCGGTGATTTTGAATTTCTCCCCTGCACACCGGCCGGTGTGATGGAGCTTTTGAAATATGAGGGTGTGGATCCGACAGGGAAGGAGTGCGTGGTAGTCGGCCGCAGTAATATCGTCGGTAAGCCTATGGCCATGCTTCTGCTCCACGCCAACGGAACGGTAACGATTTGCCACTCCCGCACGAAGAATCTGGCAGAGGTTACCCGTCGCGCGGATATTCTTGTGGTAGCGGTAGGACGTGCCAATTTCATTACCGCCGATATGGTTAAAGAGGGCGCTGTGGTGATCGACGTAGGTATGAACCGCAATGCGGACGGAAAATTGTGCGGTGACGTGGATTTTGCAGCGGTGGAACCGGTTGCTTCCATGATCACGCCCGTGCCCGGCGGCGTTGGTCCTATGACAATTACCATGCTTTTGAAAAATACCTTAACAGCCGCAAAATCCTTTTGCGAAAGAAACGGATAATTTTTCAAATAACTCTTGACACGCACCGTATTAAATGGTATACTATATCCTGCCGCATAATGGGGGTATGAAAAGCTTCGCGCTGCCCACCTTAGCGAGTCATATATGAAAGAGAGGTGCGTTTCGTGTTTGCAGTAATCGAGACTGGCGGAAAGCAGTACAAGGTTAACGAAGGAGACATCATCTTCGTTGAGAAACTTGATGTTGAAGCAGGTTCCAAGGTTGAGTTTGATCGCGTTCTGGCGATCTCCGGCAATGACGGCTTCAAAGTTGGTAACCCCGTGATCGAGGGTGCAAAGGTTACGGCCAATGTTGTTAAGAACGGCAAGGCTAAGAAGATCTACGTGATGACCTACAAGCCCAAGAAGAACGAGAAGACCAAGATGGGTCACAGACAGCCGTACACCAAGATCCAGATCGAAAAGATCGAGGCGTAAGTCCCAAAAGGACGGTGTCATAGCATGACAAAAGTAATATTCTATCGTCGAAACGGCGTGTTCTACGGCTTTGAAGAGCACGGACATACGGGATATGCGGACAGCGGCAATGATATATTGTGTGCGGCGCTTTCCGCTATGACAATGCTGCTGCTCAATACCATAGAGATCGCATACGCATCCGATGTGGAATACACCATCGATGAAAAAACGACCGATATCACGGTGAAAGCACTGTGTGCGCTCGAGGAGAACTCCTCGGACGAGAACAAGAGATATGCTGTGGCCGGTTTGTTCATGGGTTATTACTATCAGCTGTGTGATTTGACAGAAGAGTATTACGACTACCTGGAAGTCGAAGTTCAGGACGACTAATTACCGGAAATCCAAATAATAACGGAGGAAATTACCATGATTCGCATCAGTTTGCAATTCTTTGCTCATAAAAAAGGTGTAGGTTCTACTAAGAACGGTCGTGACAGCGAGTCCAAGAGACTTGGCGTTAAGACTGCTGACGGTCAGCATGTAATCGCCGGCAACATCATCATTCGTCAGAGAGGCACGCACATCCATCCCGGCGTAAATGTTGGCCGCGGCAAGGATGACACTCTGTTTGCTCTCATCGACGGAAAAGTTAAGTTTGAGCATATCGCAAACGGCAGAAGACGTGTAAGCGTTTACGCCGACTAATTCCATATGTGACAAGGAACCGCTGTTTATCAGCGGTTCTTTTTTTGTTTTCAGACATAAATCCGGCTCGTCCGCATATGATTAACTATCAACTTTGCAGGAGGCGTCTGTGCTGGAAACAGTGCTTGCATATATACCGAACAGTATTGCTGCGGCAGTAACCAATACAGCCGCTCTCCATAGCCGGGAAATCGACGAGATTCGTCTGTATAGAAATGCACGGGCGGCCGTTGTAATTGCCGGAAAGAATGTGACGCTATCCGCCGTGTGCGACGGGGAAATGATGGATGAAACGGTACGCCGCCTGTGCGGTGAATCGCTGTATGCCCATGCGGATACAATCCGCGACGGATATATTTTCACGCCCGACGGATTTCGCGTCGGTGTAAGCGGCCGCGCAATTTGCGATCACGGCTCTGTGGAGCGAGTGACGGATATTACCTCCCTGTGTATTCGTGTGCCGCGCCGGTTTCCCGGATGTGCGGACGATATGTATCGCTTGGCAACCGAGGGCGATGTTCCACATTCTATGCTGATCTGGTCGCCGCCCGGTGTGGGAAAAACAACGGCTCTTCGGGAATTGGCATACAAGCTTGCATCGTCGCCGATCCCATACAGAACGGCCGTGATCGACAGCCGCTACGAGCTTGTGTGGGAAAACAGTGTGGCATATATGGATGTCTTTCGCGGATACCCACGCGCGCAGGGAATGGAAATTGCTGTCCGCACCATGAATCCGCAGTTCGTCCTTTGCGATGAAATCGCAAACGCAAGGGATGCGGACGCTGTGATGCAGTGTGCTTCCAGCGGTGCCGCTGTAATTGCATCGGCTCACGGAGCATCCGTTGAGGATTTGCGCAGACAATCAGCGATCCGGTGCCTGCTGGACAATCGTGTGTTTCAGCATCTTGTTGGCTTGAGCCGAAAAGATGGCCGGGTGATTCACACAGTGCATACAGGGAGATATGTATGATTTTTCGGATTATGGGTGGTGTCTGCTTGCTGGGTGCGTCCATCTCCTACATAGTAAGCAGGCACAATACGGAAGCATATCGCCTGGATGCCCTAAGATATGCGATCGAGTGTATAAAGCATGTGGAGACAAAAATCCGACTGTTCGACACACCCACCGCAAATCTACTATCGGACTTTCACTGCAAAGGTCACTTTGATCAGCTGCATGATATCCAAGACTGCACGGAGTGTTTGTCGCCGTATTTGTCCGAAGAAGACGGGGAAATATTTCGCCGATTTTGCACATCTCTTGGCGGCGCATATAAAGACGGGGCCATGCAAATGTGCGAATACGCGCAAGAAAAACTGAAGAAAAGTTTTCGGCAGGCCGAGGAAGATTATCCGGCACGCAAGCGGTTGTATTCCACATTGCCTTTGCTGCTGGCGTGTGCTGTTTTGTTTTTGCTTTGGTAAGAGGATGAGTGAAGATGGAAGTTGGAATCCTGTTAAAAATCGCCGGCATTGGAGTGTTCGTGGCTTTGATCTGCCAGATTCTGAGCCGCACGGGGCGGGATGATCAGGCGATGCTGGTATCCGTATCCGGAATCATCATTGTGCTGATTCTGATCATGGACCAGCTGCGTGGGCTGATCGCAATGCTTCGGTCCGTATTCGGTCTATGAGTATTTGGGTAGCTTTTTTTATTGTACTGATTGCGGTGTGCCTATCTTTGTGCATGCGAGGTCAGTATAAGGAATTTGCCATACTAATCAGTATCGCCGCTACTGTCCTGATTTTCTCCGGCACCGGTGCCAAAATTAAGGAAGCGGTGGAGGGGCTGTCGGGCTTTTTTTACGAAGGCAGTTTTTCGGATATATTTTCCTTGCTGATCAAAGCCTTGGGAATCACTGCCGTTGTCCGAATTGCCTCCGATATCTGTGTACAAGCCGGAGAGAATACGCTGGCTACGCAGATTGAGACACTGGGGACGGTGGAGATCGTCCTTTTATCTCTACCCATGGCGTATCGATTGATCGAAATCGCCGAGAGGTTTCTTTCGTGAAGCGGCTGTGTGTTTTTCTGACGGTTTTGGTCTGCTTTTGCATATTTACATACACTTCCGCCGGCGATGAATATGACATAACCGAAGATTTTCGTGACGAGTTGGATACGTTCACCGACTCACTTCCGGATGTGCTTCAGGGGGATGTGGGTGAGTATTTGCGAACAGGGGATACGGCCGGGTTGCTTGATGAATCCCTCTCCGTGTCGTCTGTTATCGGTAAAATCTGGGAGCAGGTAAAATCCGCCTGGCCAACGGCCGTCAGCATTTTTTTCAGATTGTTTGCTGTGTTGCTTCTTTCGGCGATTGTGCGTCGTATGTACAGCACTTTTACTCGGGATGGCGCAGGAATGCCTATGGAGATTTGCTTCTCTTTGTGCATGGTTCTTGCTATCACACCGTGGATGGAGAATATATCCGCTGCCGGGGAGTCCTATCTGTCCGCACTTACCACTTTGATCGACGGGGTTACACCGATCGCCTGCTCGCTGTTTGTGGCGTCCGGGAATCTGACAACCGCCGCAACGGTGAACACATCGCTGATGCTTGTGTACACAGTCATACAGAATGTGCTGCAAGTGTTTTTTCTGCCGATCATTCGACTGTTGTTCGCCATGAGTATCGTGTCGTATGTGGGAGTTGGAATCCGTACAGACGGCCTCGGCCGCTTTGTCCGGCGGCTGTTTACCTGGCTTTTGTCCATTCTCACACTGATACTGTCGCTGATGATCGGCATACAACATTCGGTAGCGTTGAATGTGGACTCCTTCTCCGTACGAACGGTAAAATTCGCCCTGGGAAGTTTTATCCCTCTCGTTGGAAATGCCATCTCGGACGCGATTGGTACGGTCGCCGGCAGTTTGAATATGATTAAAAGTGCGTGCGGTGCAGTCGGCGTTATTGCTACACTTATTCTGCTGCTTCCGCCTCTGATTTACACACTTTTGATCCGTGCTGCACTGAGCGCGGCGCAAGGTGCGGCTGAATTGTTGGGGTGCGAGAAGGAGGGAAGACTTCTCTCCGAAATCCATGGCGTGTTTGGGTATATGATGTCGGTCATGGCTCTTTCCTCGGTTTTGTTTGTATTCATTCTGTCCCTGATGATTGGGATTCGGTTTTAAGGTGTTCTATGCGCGATATAGTGTACGTTTCCATGGTAAGTGCCTTTGTGATTTCATTGATTCCCGTGTCCCGCGGGCGTATCCGGGAAGCTGTTGTTTGGCTGGCATCACTTTGTCTGCTTGTAACCGTCTGTACGCCTGTGATGCAGGCCTCGGAGTGGATCGACAGTCTGCCGGATAGGATCCTTGCGTTGATAGAGATGGAACCGGAGTCGGTGAGTGACATGGAAGTTTCCTCCGAAAAGTGGGTGATCCGCTACGGTGTCCGAAACATTGAGCGAGGTGTGCAGACACTTTTGGCATCACGATTTAATTTGGATGAAAAATCTTTGTATGCGCAGGCGGAGGTGTCAGCCACATCGGACGGAACGGTAGTTGTAGACAGGCTTTACGTATTCGTTGACAAGGAATATCTGCACGAAAAAGAAAGCATGGAAGCCTTTGTGGAGG
>JAZSCY010000402.1:0-2101 GCA_045530875.1 Eubacteriales bacterium | reverse complement strand
GTTTAAGCACCAATATCGGTGGCAACAATTATATTGGCGCAAATGGTGTTACTGCAAATACAGTGTTTGATGTTAAGCATTCAGAAATGATTTTTTCGTTTGCTGAAGATAAAGCATACTTTACCGGTGATACCAATCCTTTTGAAATTGATTACGCTCAATTAACAAAGCTAAAATTTACGCCTTATTATTACACGAAAAATACAATAATTTCCGGTGCAATTGAGCTTTACGGGGTGATGCTATGAAGGTTTTGGATAATAACGTTACAAGAGAAATGACCGAAGAAGAAATCGAACAGTTCTTACGGGATGCGCAGAACCTCATAAAGGACGAAACCGCAGAAAAGGCGAGAGCCTATGATATTCTGATGGGGGTGGGAGAATGAATCATATCGAAAATGCAAGAAAATTGCGGCCGGTAATCGAGCGCGCATCCGCATCTTTGGATGATCAGACCGCATCCACGGCAGCGGCTTTGTTCCCCAGGCTGAAGCGGGACGGCAAGCTGATTCCTGCGGGCACACGCATCAACTGGAACGGCACCGTCAAAAAGGCGGCGGTAGATTTGTGGGACAATGCAGAGAATAACCCTGACAATGCCCCTTCTCTGTGGCAGGATATTGAATACAGGGAGGGCTATCGGATCATTCCCGGCACCATCACCGTCACCACGGCCTTCTCTATGGGAGAACTTGGCTGGTGGAAGGATACTCTTTACCGCAGCCTGACAGATACCAATGTATTTACTCCCGATGTGTACCCCGATGGATGGGAGAGGGCAGAAGCATGATTCCGGAAAACTGCAGGGAATGTCCCTTCACCAACAGCTGCCGTGCTGCCCATTACGGCGGCAGCTTATGCCGTTATGAGAAGGAAATCGTTGAGAAGATATTAGCGGCGGGAGCAAGCCCCCGCCTTATACCATTGAACGCACTGCGTTAGAATCTGTAGGGGCGATTATCAATCGCCCGGCAGTGTATTTTCCGTTTCCACACGAAGGTTTCTGCGCATACGAGGTGCGCACTGTGCGCGCGATCAGTGATCGCCCCTACAGTATAGGACGTACTTCGTTAGAATCTGTAGGGGCGGATTCTATATCCGCCCGGCAGTATATTTTTCGTTTTCACATTGGGTTTCGGCGAATACGGTGGTGCTTTCTGTGCGGGAGGGTCAAGACCCTCCCCTACAATCATAGAATCAGTGCGTTAGAATCTGCTTGCCTCTACACATCCTAATGAAAAACCGGAGCGTATCGGTGGATACGCTCCGGTTGTTATTTTTACGGATATTTTCCAAAGGGAGGGGATTAGAACATCTTCTCCCGAATGTGAGAAAGACGGTCCAGTGCTTCGTTCAAAGTGGAATCCAGCTTTGCAAAGTGCAGGCGGATAATGTTGTTGACGCCCTTTTCATTAAAGAAGGAAGTACCGGGCACAGCGCCGACACCCACCTTACGGGCCATCTCTTCGCAGAACTCCACATCGGTCTGACCCTTCTTCAGGTAGGGGGAGATGTCAGCCAGCACGAAGTAAGCGCCCTGGGGATCGGTGTAGGGGATGCCGATGCGATCCAGGCCCTCGGTGAAGAGCTTCTTCATGTGGGCATAGTGGGCGCCGAATTCCTCGTAGTAAGAATCGGGCATATCCAGACCCACCACAGCGGCTTCCATCAGAGGAGAGGGACAGCCGACGGTGTTGAAGTCATGGTACTGCTTAATCCGATCCATAATGGGCTGGGGCGCAATGGCATAGCCCAAACGCCAGCCGGTGATGGAGTAGGTCTTGGACAGGGAAGAGCAGGATACGGTGCGCTCCCACATGCCGGGCAGGCTGTTCATGTAGATGTGCTTGTGGCCTTCGTAGATGATATGCTCGTAGACTTCGTCCATGATGGCATAGACATCGTACTTGATACACAGATCGGCGATTAGCTTCAGCTCGTCATAAGTAAAGACCTTGCCGCTGGGGTTGGAGGGGTTGCAGATCAGAATGGCCTTAAGACCCTGCTTAAAAGCGTCTTCCAGCACATTGGGATCAAAATTGAAGGCGGGAGGAACCAGAGGGATGAACACCGGCTCGCACTGCGCCATAATGGCCTGG
>JAZSCY010000078.1:0-2818 GCA_045530875.1 Eubacteriales bacterium | reverse complement strand
CTCCGTAAAAAGCATTATCCTCCCGGAGATAATGTCCGCCGCACAGGATCACAGAAAAATCCCGGTGATCGCAAAGCAGTTCAAATACATCCTTGGAGTGGGTCACCACGGTCAGCTTGTGGAAGGTCTCCTTCAGGACCTCCGCAAAGGCCACAGCAGTGCTGCCTGCATCGATGCTGATCATGTCTCCTTCCGATATGAACCGGGCCGCTTCCCGGGACAGCCGGTATTTTTCTGCCCGATATTCCCGGGTCCGTTGCTGGAGATTGGGGTAGGCTTTCATGCCGGCCTTTGCCACGGCGCCGCCGTGGACGCGCATCAGCTTGCCGCTCTGCTCCAGCACCAAAAGATCCCGGCGCACCGTTTCGATGGAAGCGCAAAGAGCGGCCGCCTCCTTGCCTTCAATATCCAACTTCAGAAGATCCAGCGAAAGATCCAGGCACAAAGAATCCACCGTGTTGGCAGGGATTTCCACCGTTTTTGCTCGCTTGTTCCGTCCGTCGATGCCCGATCCTCGGCTGCCGGAGGAGGAAAATGTGTACGTGCCCACCGTGTCGCTCAGGGCACAATGTACGGGGAATACAGTGCCTTCCCATTCCGCCGCAAAAGCGGACAGTTTGCGAAACGTCCGCTCATCCGGCTCGGCGGCGAGAAGCGTATCCAGATTAGGAAATACACTTAGCATATCCCGGGCAGTGTCCCCGGTAAAGGCACCGCCGTCCAAAGCGGTGTGGATCGCATCGGTGCGCAACAAAGAGGCCAGGGAGTTCGCAAAGGGTTCGGTGGCTTCCAGATAATCGATTTTGCCGCTCAAACGGTACAGAAGAGTCTGACAGAACAGTTCTCGGGATACGCCATCACTCAGGTAGGCATATGCCTGTCTTAACTCGTCGATATGGGCGGAAAAATACGGGTAGTCAAACAGATCGCCGCCGTACAAGGGCAATTCCGGCATAAAGAAGGTGTAATTCCGATGCAGCCATCGCATATGATCCATCACATCGGGTAGGGAAGAGCCGAATGCGCAGAGGATAACCATGTCGTGCCCAAATTGCTTTTCCGCATCGGCCAGAGACTGAACCGGCATATCGTGAAAGGTGCGGCTGCGGACAAATCCGTCGCTGGCAAATACGCCATCGGGGGTGCGTCCGATCTTTGCCAATGCATCGATCAGCTTGTCCCCGCCGTTTCCCGTTCCGTATAAAACGATGGGTCGATCCGTGTTTTTGAGAATCTCCCAGACGCATTCCTCCCGGGGAAGGAGGGTGGCAAGATCCGTCACTGCTGCAGATGCAGGAAGCGGATGGCGTTGTTCCATAAAATATCCTCCCGTTGCTTGTCCGTCAAAGTAAGGCGGGAAAACAGTTCCAACTCCGTTTTCGGATTCTTTACAGGATAATCCGTACCAAACATCACGTTTTCCGTGCCCAGCTTGTGGATGGTGTCCGAGGCTTCCTCAGGGGACTGATACCACAGTGCGCTGGATGTGTCGTAATACACATTCGGCCTGCCGGCCAGATATTCAAGTGCCTCATCCTTGGCCTTGTATCCGCCCAGATGCGCCGCCACAACCTCCAACTTAGGGAACATTTTCAAAATCCGCGCCAGTTTTTTCGGCTCGGAAAAACGGTATTGCGGACGGTCGTCACCTATGTGAAAATACACGGGCATCCGTCCCGCAACAATCTCATACAGAGGCAGCATTTTGGGATCGTCGATGTCAATTTCCTGAATATCCGGATGGATCTTCACTCCCCGCAATCCCATGGCCTCACACCGATTGATCTCCGCCTCAAAATCCGGAAAATCCTGGTGCATTCCCGCAAAGCCCACCGTCAGAAATCCCTCATCCCGGGAACGCTGTGCCAATGCGGCAATGGAATCGTTGACTTTCTGTACCTGATGGGCATTGGTGGCTACGGAAAAGAGCAAATATCCTCCAACGGAATTATCCTCCGCCTGAGATACCAGATCGTTGTAGGTGCCTTTTCCTTCTGGCACAAAATTATAGAATTTTCCCAGATTGGTGACTGCCTTTTCCGCAATCGCCTCGGGATAGGTGTGGGTGTGAATATCAAATACTTTCATTGGATCCTCTTGATTTATAAACTGAAATATGCTACTATATGTGTATACTTTACGAAGCCGCCGCGCGGCAAAGGAGATTCATAATGGATTGCTTGTTCTGCAAAATTATTGCCGGGGAGATCCCGTCGAAAAAAGTGTATGAAGACGATACCATGCTGGCGTTTCACGATATCAACCCTGAGGCGCCGGTGCACGTCCTTGTAATTCCGAAAGTGCACATTCCCTCCATGGACGGTGTCAGCGAGGAAAACAGTGTTTATGTGGCGAAAATCTTTGAGAAGATCCCCCATATCGCCAGCCTGGCAGGGATCACCAACGGATACCGCGTGATCTCCAACTGCGGTGAGGATGCGGCACAGTCCGTGATGCATCTCCACTTCCACATTCTGGGCGGAACCAAACTGCCCACTCATATCGTCTGACGGTCGTATCAATGACTATGGGCTGCTGTATACCAGCAGCCCTTTTTCATTTTTATCAGTGGACAAATTCCTTGTAAATCGCGTTTTGCGCGCGGGCAAAATCCCCTGCGTCCACGCCTATGATGATGTTCAACTCGCTGGATCCCTGGTCGATCATGCGGATGTTGATATCCGCTCCTGCGCAAGCCTTGAACAGTCTTGCGGCAGTACCTTTGGATTTTACCATGCCGCGGCCTACCACGGCGATCAGGGCCAGATTATCCTCAATGCTGATGAATTCGGGCTCTACCTCGTGGCAGATGCCGTCG
>JAZSCY010000309.1:0-3188 GCA_045530875.1 Eubacteriales bacterium | reverse complement strand
TATTCGCCGCCTCCCCATCAAGGAATTGGTGTGTTTCATCCAGAAGCCGCCGGACGATCTGGTCCTCCTCCACCCGGCAGATCACATCGCCGTGCCGGAAAAGAACCGCAAAACCGTCGCCGCCTGCGATGCCGAAATCCGCATCCCGTGCCTCGCCCGGGCCGTTGACTACGCATCCCATCACCGCCACTTTTACAGTCTTACCTTTCGTATCGATATCCTTCACCGCTTCCTTGAAGCGGGCGGCCAAGCCGATCAGATCGATTTTGGTGCGTCCGCAGGTGGGACAGGAGATCACCTCTACCCCGCCCCGGATATCCAGCCCGAAAATACGGAGGAGTTCCCGACCGGCGCGTACTTCTTCCTCCACGTCGGCGGTGAGAGATACCCGCAAAGTATCCCCGATGCCGTCAGCAAGAAGCGCACCGATACCGGCGGCGTTTTTGATGAGGCCGGTATAGGAATCCCCGGCCTCCGTAACGCCCAGATGCAAGGGATAGGAGCATCCCTGCGCCGCCAGGCGGTATACTTCCACGGAATCCTGCACGGAGGAGGTTTTCAGGGACAGAACGATATCGGAAAAGCCGAATTTCTCCAGCATTTCCGCCTGGGTGAAGGCAGACTCCACCAAAGCCTCGGGGGTGGGCCGTCCGTAACTCTTCCGCAGATCGGCGGCGAGAGAACCCCCGTTTACGCCGATGCGGATGGGAATACCGGCGGCTTTGCATGCCCCGGCCACCCCACGCCCCTTCCACTCCGCCCCGATATTGCCTGGATTGATACGGATTTTGGAGGCGCCGGCTTTGACCGATGCCAAAGCCAATGTATAATCGAAATGGATATCCGCCACCAGGGGCAAGGTGATACCGCCCGCCCGCAAGGCGGAAAAGGCCTGTGCCGATTCCACATCGGGAACGGCCAGACGCACAATATCGCATCCCGCCTTTTGCAGACGTTCTGTCAGCGCAAGGGCGCCGGCAAAATCGTGGGCGGGTGTATTCAGCATAGACTGCACGGGAATCGGCGCACCACCACCGATCTGCATGCCGCCGGCTGTAACCGGGCGGCTGAGTCGTCTTTTTGTCATAGTTACCTCAGTCAACGGATCAATCCGATAATATCCTTAAACGTAATGAGAACCATAGCCAGCATCAGTACCGCCAGGCCGGCAAAATGGATATATCCCTCCACACGGGGCGGAAGCGGCTTGCGGCGGATGCCCTCGATCAAAAGGAACACGAGCCGTCCGCCGTCCAACGCCGGCAGAGGCAAGAGATTCATGATACCCAGATTCATGCTGATAACCACCGCCAGGTAGACCAGATTGGCAAGGCCGGTGGAAGCAGCCTCAGACATAGCCTGAGTCACGCCCACAGGACCGGACACGGCTTCCATACCGTAGCGTCCGCTGACCAGATCATACAGGGATTCCCAGATCATTTTCACGGTAGAGGCGGAGCGCACACAGGCGTGCTTCAGCACATTGACAGGCGTTTTTTCATCTGCATAGGGCACAAAATCCACGTTTCCGAAAAGAACGCCGGAATCGGTTATAGTAGGAAATACCACGTCCGCCACGGTAATCTTACTGCCGTCCCGGATCAGGGTGATATCGATGGGCTCCACGCCTTTGCGCATGATTTCGTACAGCATATCACTGAAGGTATATACAGGTGTACCGTCTACCGCCGTAATCTGATCCATCGGCTGCAGATAGGCCGCGCTGGTGCTGTTTTCATCGAAATGGTGGATCGTCGTGGACGGAAGCGCTTTTGCGGTGGCCACAAGAATTCCCATAACGAGAATTCCGGCGATCAGATTCACTGTGGCACCGGCGGCGGTGATGATAAACCGCTGCCACACCGGCTTTTTGTTGAAGGCATTGGGATCCTCCGACTCCTCATCCTCGCCGGCCATGCTGACAAAACCTCCGAAAGGAAGAAGGCGGAGGGAGTAGGCGATACCGGATTTTTTCGATGTATGGGAGAACACTTTCGGGCCCATGCCGATGGCGAATTCATACACCGTCACACGGAACAGCCGGGCAAAGAGAAAATGCCCCGCTTCATGAATGAGGATCAGAACACCAAAAGTGAATATGGCAAGAAAAATGTACAAAACAGAGTCCATGGACGTGGTTTTCCCTTTCTGTGCGCTCTCAGCGCATATATTTCCTCAGAATGCGGCGGGTATCCTCCCGGGCAATCCGCTGTGCCTCGTAAATATCCCCGACACTCTCCGCCCCGCGGTGAGCCGTTCTCTCCACGGTCTCAATAACGGCATCGGCCAGGGCATTCAGAGATACTTCGCCCCGCAAAAAGGCATCCACTGCTTCCTCGTCGGCGGCAACCAGCACAGCCGGATCGATTCCGTCCCGGCGAATGGCCTCCCGTGCGACGGCAAGGAGGGGGAACGTATTGGTATCGGGAGCATCAAACGTAAGCGAATGCAAAGCGGCAAAATCCAGCCCCTGTCCGTCCACCCAGGTGCGGGTAGGATAGGAGGTAGCATACCGGATGCAGGAACGCATATCCGGTGCGCCCAGCTGGGCAATTACAGTGTTATCAATATACTCCACCATGGAGTGAATTATACTCTGGCGGTGGACCAGCACATCGATCTGATCGACGGATACGCCGAACAGCCGCACCGCCTCGATTACTTCAAATCCTTTGTTCATAAGGGTGGCGCAGTCGATGGTGATCTTGGGGCCCATTTTCCATGTGGGATGGGCAAGAGCGTCGGCGGGAGTCACGCTTTCCAGTTTTTCCTTATCCCAGCCGAAGAAGGGACCGCCCGACGCGGTAAGCAGAATCCGACGGACAATGGAAGAGCCGCCGCGATCTCCCGGTTGTGCCGCACCGGAGGCGGCAAGGCACTGAAAAATGGCGCTGTGTTCGCTGTCCACGGGGATCAGCTGCCCACCGCTTTTCCGAAGAGCATCGTAAATCCAATCGCCGGCAACGATGATGGCCTCTTTATTGGCCATACCGATCCGTGCGCCGGTTTTGGCGGCGGTGATGGCGGCCGGAAGTCCTGCCAGACCGGCGATGGAATGCAAAATCAGATCGGCTTCGCATTCCTCAATTCCGCGGCACACCGCATCCGCCCCGCCGTAGACGCGGATATCCTGTCCTGCCAGGGCAAGGCGAAGCTCCGCGGCCGCATTTTCGTCGTTCATCGTGCAG
>JAZSCY010000396.1:0-3136 GCA_045530875.1 Eubacteriales bacterium | reverse complement strand
CATTCGTCCGTCAATGTCGACGGGCGCACCCAGTTCCCGGATTTCCTCCGCTGTCAGTTTTCCCGGAATTGTCGCCAGATAGACCTTTTCCACTGTATGGGAAGGATGAGTCAGTCGGTTGGTCAGATCTCCATCATCCGTGAACAGAAGCATTCCCTCGGAATACATATCCAGCCGCCCCACCGGATACACACGGGTGGAAACGCCATGCAGCAGATCTGCCGCAAGCTGCCGGCCTTTTTCATCTTTCATGGTAGTTACATATCCCACAGGCTTGTTGAGCAGGATATATGTACGCGCTGACAGAGGATCTCTCGGCCGGATCCGGCATCCATTCAGACAAACCGTATCCGATTCGGGATCGATCTTCTGCCCGATTTCCGCACGAACCCCGTTGACAGTGACCGTGCCTTTTTGAATCTCCGCTTCTGCGGCGCGCCGGGACAGCACGCCGCAGTCGGAGAGGTATTTCTGCAATCTGATAGTTTCCATAATTCCTACTTGTTCAACTTGAAAAAGTCTTTCAGCAATTCCAACATGGATTTTGTCCTCGGCAAAGCCTCCGCAGCGTTTTCTGCGCACAGCGGAACACGGGCAATCTCCACCCCGTCACACGAGAACACAGTCTCACCGACCGTATCTCCCGCACATACGGGCGCGCACAAATACCGGTTTGCCTCAATCACGAAGGTGATCGGCCCGTGATTCCGGGGCAGTATGGCGGATACGGATTGGATATTGGAGGCGTACACCAACTCCGTTTCCGATCCCAGACAGGGAAGCTGGCACCGGATCTCCCCCGCCTGTGCCAACTCCGCACATTCATACAAGGTAAAACCGTAATCCAGCATGGCAGTGTGATCCTGCCAATCATTGGGAGCGGAAAGCGTGACGGCGATCATAGTGACCCCATCCCGCACAGCGGCGCTGACAAGGCATCGGCCGCATCGCTTGGTGTAACCAGTCTTGACACCGATGGCACCGTCGTAATATTTCAGCATTTTGTTGTGGTTGATCAAAACCCGCACACCGTCATCACCGGCCAGGGGAATCGTGGTCTTGTAGGTGGACACGATCCGCGCAAACTCCGGATTCATCAAAGCATACCGCGTGAGTACCGCCAGATCGTAGGCCGAAGAATAATGCTCCGGATCATCCAACCCGTGTGGATTGGTGAAATGGGTGTCAGAGAGTCCAAGGCTTGCGGCTGTCTCATTCATGAGATCCGCAAAGGACGCCACATCGCCGGCCACCTCTATGGCGATGGCTTCGGCGGCATCGTTGGCGCTTTCCAGAAGTAAAGCATACAGCAACTGCTCCATAGTGAGCACTTCACCGGACTGCAGGTAGACAGAGGAACCCTCCACGCCAACGGCCTTGTCGGATATGCGTACCTGCTTTTCAGGTGCACAGTTCTCCAGCGCCACGATGGCGGTCATAATTTTGGTGGTGCTGGCCATGGGAAGCCGCCGGTGAGCATCCACATCCAGAAGTACCGCGCCGGAGGAAGCCTCCATGAGCACAGCCCCCTGTGCACGAACATCCGGCGCAGCCCAAACCGAATGGGGCAGGGATGCAATCAGAAGCGCCGCCGCGACAGCAGCGAAAAAGGATTTTTTCACGGGAATAACACACTCCGTTTCTGCAGGATACACTTATCATTTCCGGCGGTGCGAGTGCTATCCGGTGAAAAAATTTACGTTTCAGCCAGTATTCAGTTGGTTTCCGTCTCGGCAGACAGAGGCTTTTCTTCCGATTCCTCTGCTTTCTTGGCAAAAACGGATTTCAACTTTTCGATCAACTCGGGAGAGCGGTCCAGCAGCCCAACGATCTGGGAGATCGGATCGGACCGGTCGGATGTGGGCTCATTCACGTTCAGAAGCTGTACATCGCCGTGGGGGGATACAACCAGGAAAGCCACAGGCGATACAGTCAGTCCGGTGCCGCCACCGCCGCCGAAATTGTTCACGGTGTGGGATGTGCTCTGCGTGTTTTTGCCCAGATAGTCCACACCGCCGGAGGCAAAACCGACAAATACCTTGGACACGGGGATAACCAGCGTGCCGTTGGCGGTGGTGATGGGAGATCCGATCACGGTGTTGGAATCCACCATGGAGCGGATGCTGTCCAGGGAGGTTTGAATGATGTCGTTCAGTTTGTTCTCGCTCATTTTTCTACCTCGTTCAAATGATTGTATTTTTTAGGCGTACCCGCCGTTTTTTCTTTTATGAATCGAACAAGAAGCACAAGTCCCGTGGCGATCAGATCCAGAAGGCTCAGCTGAAATACGATCAGCAAATCTGCTGTGGTCTTTCGCGAAAGGAAATCCGGCGTCACAGATACATACGTGTTCTTCTTGCGTGAGAATTTCGTTTTGTTTGCGATCAGTTCCATCAGATAGGCTACGCTCTGGGATACGATCCCGTAGGTAATGGCTGTCTTGGCCGCATCCGGACCGCCTACCGTGATACGCAGACGGGCGATTTTCACCCGCAGCCTTCCGAAAAAGTGATCCAGAACGCCGCCTACGATCCGCAAAAGGATCTTCATAACGGACGGCTCGTCCTCCATCTCGGACGGGGGCAGTTTTTTCTCTGCCTCTGCTTTTTTTGCTTCCTTGGCGTCCCGTTTCTTCTTTGCTTTTTCCTGGGCGGCCAGCCGTTTCTTTTCCGCTCTCTCTTCATCCTTTTTCAGGAGTCGGAGGTACTTTTTGCGGGAAAGCAGTTTCGGCTTTTTCTTTTTCTTGGGATACAGCGGCAAGTAGATGCCGAAAGCACCCACCGCCAGCGTGACTTCCGTATCGTATCCGATTTTGATGGATACGGGAATCAGGATAAGCGCGCATAGAAACGCAAGAATGCCGAGAAAAATCCACAAACCGGTCATGTGCGCGCCTCCTTTCAGGATGTAGTATGGGATTTATTCGCCGATCTCCGCCTGCTCGATGGAAATATCCGTGTCGGCTTCCTCCGCCAGTGCGGCGTAACGGGCGGCGTCCGTCGTTTCGCCCAGGACTTCCGCAGCCCTGGCCGTCAGGCGGATGCTCTGCATGAAGTACACGCCCTGAATGAACGCATCCTCCGTGCCGCCCTTGAGGGACTGGGAGGTCATGCCGTCCTGGGCGAGCCAGTCGCCG
>JAZSCY010000113.1:0-3647 GCA_045530875.1 Eubacteriales bacterium | reverse complement strand
TCCACCGATGACGTTCAAATACACGTCACAGGAAGAAAAACGCAGTCCCAGCCGTCTTTCCAAAACAGCCAGCAAAAGAAACATACGGTTGTAATCAATGCCGTTGGCCGTGCGGCGGGGGTTCTGCGCGTTGGTCGGTGTGACCAACGCCTGAATCTCCGCGATGATCGGCCGCGTGCCCTCCAGAATACAAACGGCACAGCTGCCCGATACGTTGGTAGGCCGCTCCGACAGAAGCATGGCGGAGGGATTCTCCACCTCTCTCAATCCGGTGTCGCACATCACAAATACGCCGATGTCATTGGTGGAGCCGTAGCGGTTTTTGGCCGCCCGGATGATGCGGTAGGATTGGCTTCGATCTCCCTCAAAATACAGCACCGCATCCACCATATGCTCCAGCACCTTCGGGCCTGCAATGCCGCCTTCCTTATTCACGTGACCAACAATGATCACGGAAACACCGTCTGCCTTGGCTCTTTGCATCAAGGCGGCGGCACATTCCCGCACCTGGGTGATGCTGCCGGGGGCAGAATTGGCTCTTTGGGAATAGATGGTCTGGATGGAATCCACGATGAGGATATCCGGCTTCACCCGTTCGTATTCCGTGAGAATTGTGTCCAGATCCGTTTCCGTGAGAAGCAGAATTCCCTCACCGGACGTGCCCAGTCTCTTGGCGCGGATTTTCAACTGCGGCCGGGATTCCTCGCCGGATACGTACAAAATCTTTCCGTCCGTGCCCAACGCGCCGCACAACTGCATAAGCAACGTGGATTTACCGATGCCGGGCTCGCCGGCCAGAAGCACCACCGATCCGTCCACCAGACCGCCGCCCAGTACCCGATCCAGCTCGCCGATGCCGGTGACGGTGCGCACACATTCCGCCTCCTCCGTGTCCGTCAGGGGAGCGGCATGTTCCGCAACCCGGGGTGTGGCGGTGGCCGCCGCGGAGGCCGATGCGGTATAGGTTTCCTCCATCAGAGAATTCCATGCTCCGCATTCGGGGCATCGTCCCAGCCATTTGGGGGATTGAGCATCACATTCGGTGCATACGAATATCTTTTTGGGTGCTTTCATTTTCTTTCATCCTTATATATTACTGTGTCGTCCCGCTGAGGGATTCCGCCGCTGCACAGGCAATGACCAGGGCCAGCTGACGGCGATAGGTTTCGTCTTTCAAGCGGGACAGTTCTTCTTCGTTGGACAAGAATCCGCACTCCACCATCACCGCCGGGATTTCGCACCGGTGAAGAAGGTAGATGGAGGAGGTGGCCGCCTTGGTTTCCCGTTCGTTTTCCGGCTGCAGATACTGTTTGGTATAACTTCGGATCACACCGGCCACCGTGCGGCTCTCCGGTGCATTGGTGGAATAGTACACCTGCAATCCGCTGTACCGGGATTGAGGGAATTTGTTCATGTGGATGCTGATGAGCAGATCGGCACCCGCTTCTTTGGTGAAGCGCAGGCGGTTGCGCAGATCGTAGGTCTTTTTGTGGCCTGTGTAGTCTGCCAGATCGCCGTACAGATCGTAAAGCAGGCGATCGTCCGTCCGCGTCATGCGCACATCGTATCCCGCCGCCGACAGAATGTCGGAAAGAGACTGGGCTACCAGCAAATTCAGATCCTTTTCTTTGGTCCCGTCCTCGCCGGATGCGCCTCCGTCCTCGCCCCCGTGTCCTGCATCGATTACAATGATCGGTCGGGCATCGGTGGAGGTATCTTCGGCAGATATTTTTTTGTTTGGGGAGGAGAGGGAAGCGCCAAGCCAGACGAATCCCCCGATCAATGCGGTGAAAATCAGACAAAAAAGCAGAAATAATACTATGTATCTTGTAGCGCCCCGTTTTTGCGACAGCATACCGAACCTCCAAAAAAGATTATCTATGGAATGGTACGCCGCAGGGCGGAAGAATATGTGGATTTACAGCGTCAGCTGCATCTGCCGGGCGGGGGAATCTTCCCTCGGTTCCTCCGGTGTGTCGGGTGCCAGAGACAACTGATCCATCGCCACAAAATAGCGTGAGGCCAGATTGCCCAGCTGTCCGTTTTCCGTCAGAAAGGCGCTTTCGTGCACCAGCACATCCGGCGGGAATACACCCCCGTCAATGATGTCGCACAAGGCACCTGCAAAAGCCGCCTCAAAGACATCCTTCGGGATGCGGTGCAAAAGATTGGCATTGACGGTGGAGAAGTGAGGCACGCTCTGATCCAGAGGGCAGCCGATGAACCAGCGGAAGGGCAGATTGGTCTGCATCTCCGCCGCCGCGGCACGCAGGGAATCCACCCCGTAAATGTGCCGCCACAACGCGATGGCCAGAAGCACCTCCGGCTCAAAGGCGTGGCGTCCCCGATCCCGGTTGTACCAGGCACGCATGGGGGCGCAGCGTCCCTCCCAGTCGATGGCGGCGTCGATTTTTCGGATGATGTGATCCTCGGGGATCAGCGAGTCCAGCGTAACGGAGGATACCGCCGATCTTCCGTTGTTCATTCGTTTGTTGGCAAGCATAGCGTGATCCTTTCCGTTTTACTTACTGAGGGAGCGAACGATCTCGCAGAAGCGGTCGCCGCGCACCTCGAAATTGGCAAACGCATCAAAACTGGCGCAGGCAGGGGAGAGAAGTACCGCATCACCTGCCCGGGCACAACGGGATGCCAGAAGCACTGCCTCGGTAAAATCCGCTTCCCGGTGAATGGCAAAGGAGCGATCTTCAAAGGCGGGATGCTCCCGCAGTGCATCCTCGATCTTCTGCGCCGTGGCACCGGTGAGTACCAGCGCGCGGATATTCTTTCTTATCAGAAGGGCATCCGCCAAGGGGGCAAAGGGGATCTGCTTGTCGTATCCCCCGCAGATGAGAACGAGAGAACGATCTCCCATGGCATTCAAAGCGGCGGCGGTGCGGGTGGGGGAGGAGTCGATGGAGCCGTTGTAATAGGCCACTCCGTCCATCTCGCGCACCAACTCCAGGCGGTGACGAACCCCGCGGAAGGTGCGTGCCACCTCGCCGATCTCCTCGGGACCGGCATAGCCCCGCACAGCGGCGATGGCGGCCATGTAATTCTCCACATTATGCCGACCGGGCAAAAGAATATCCTTTACCTTCAGAATGGGGAATTCCGCCTCACCCCGGCTGCGGAAGACGATCTCGCCGTCCTTTTCGTATACGGCGCTGTCGCCTTCCCGGAGTTCTTCATCGGGAATGTAATTGTGGGAGAACAGCGTCACGGGACAGGATGCCGTGCGGGCAAGATCCCGGGTGACTTCATTTTCATAATTCAGTACCGCCCGACCGCATCCGTCGAGAATCTTTGCCTTGGCGGCGATGTATTCTCCCATATCGGTGTGCCAGTTCAGATGGTTGGGGGTGATGTTGGTGATCACGGCCACGTCGGGCTCGCTGTCTGTCGTCATCAGCTGAAAACTGGACAGTTCCACCACGGCGATATCGCTCTCTCCCATGTCCTCAATCCGGTACAGCATGGGCTTGCCGATGTTGCCGCCCAGGAATACCTGATGTCCCAGGGAAGAAAAGGCCTTCGTGAGAATCTCGGAGATCAGCGTGGTGGTGGTGGTCTTACCGTCGCTTCCCGTGATGCCGATCACAGGGCAGGGACGGTTGTCCAGAAACAATTCCATCTCGGAGGTGATCACA
>JAZSCY010000296.1:0-3978 GCA_045530875.1 Eubacteriales bacterium | reverse complement strand
GTTTACGCGCTGGGCGACATCCGAAAGATCGAAAAAGAGCTGGCAGCTCTGGACGCGCTGGGCTTTGCAGCGGAATTCGCGTCCGAGCTCCCCCTGCCGTTTCCCGTGGCAGGCGCGGTGCGGTTTCGCGATCAGGCGCAGTTTCATCCGCTGAAATTCGCTTTTGGACTCGCCCGCGGTCTGCGCATTTTCACCCACACGAAGGTATTGGAGCTCGCCCCCGGCAGGGCGGTCACGGACCGCGGCGTTATCACCGCGGAAAAAATCATCGTTGCCACGCATTTTCCGATATTGAACAAGCACGGCGGTTATTTTCTGAAAATGTATCAGCACCGCTCCTATGTGCTGGGTCTGGAAAACGTGCCCGCCGCGGACGGCATGTATGTGGACGAGACAAAAACGGGTCTTTCTTTCCGCCGCTATGGCGATCTGCTCCTGCTGGGCGGCGGTGGCCACCGCACCGGAAAAAAGGGCGGCAGCTGGCGTGAACTGGAATCATTCGCCGCCGAACATTTCCCCGACGCAAGGATCGCATACCGCTGGGCCACGCAGGACTGCATGACGCTGGACGATGTGCCCTATATCGGCCCGTATGGCAGTAACACCCGCGGGCTCTATGTCGCCACTGGCTTCAACAAATGGGGTATGACCTCGGCCATGGCTGCCGCCTCGATCTTAACGGATCTGGTGCAGGGAAAGGAAAATCCCTTTGCGGAAGTATTCAGCCCCTCCAGAAGCATCCTGAGGCTTCAGCTGGCCGTCAACGCGGGCGAATCCACCCTCAACCTGCTGACGCCCACTCTCCCCCGCTGCCCGCACATGGGCTGCGCCCTGAAGTACAATCGGGCGGAAAAAACCTGGGACTGTCCCTGCCACGGCTCCCGTTTTGACCGGGAAGGACATGTGATCGACAATCCCGCCACCGACGACAAAAGGAGATAATTGATATGGCCAAACAAGGCATGGCGCGTCCGGACCGGACGCACACAAAACCCAAAAATGACCTTCCTCCCGTTCCCGAAATCCAGGGAAAGGCCAAGCACGGCAAGAAAAAAGCCAATCCCATCATCGCCGGCACCGAGGGGCCAAGCATGAAGGTATTTCACACCGAAAAGCCGATTTCCAAGGCCTATCCCGTCATCGACACAGACCTTGCGCGGGACAATGTGGAAAACGATCTCACCGCCGCGGATCTGCAGGATCTCTGACGGGCACGCACCGCCTAGCCTTTGCATAGACTGGCGCGAGGTGATTCTATGTATCGTTATCCCGCCTGTCCGGACGCTGTAGCGCGGATCAGGGGCGGCGCGGAGGCGCCGGCTGTATCCGGACAAGTGCGGTTTTATCAGGAGCGCGGCAGCGTTCTGGTGAAGGCCGATCTTTCCGGCCTCCCACAGGAGAGCGAGACCGGTTTTTTCGCCATGCACATCCACGAAGGCGGCGCCTGCACGGGAGAAAACTTTTCGCAAACGGGCGGTCACTATAACCCCACGGGCGTTCCGCATCCGAATCACGCGGGGGATCTGCCGCCCCTGCTGGCCTGCGGCGAAAGCGCGCATCTGACTGTGCGGACGGATCGTTTCCGCGTGGAGGATATCATCGGCAGAACCGTAGTCATCCACAGTGGGCCCGATGATTTCCGCTCTCAGCCCGCCGGCAACGCAGGGAATAAAATCGCCTGCGGCGTGATTCGCAGAAGATAAAGCAAAAAGCTCGTGTATAAAGAAAAGGACACCCTGTCCGGGTGTCCTTCATTTCAATCAGATTACCGATGGGATTTTTCCTTTTCCCTGCTCGCGATCAGGCTCTTCACATGCTCCAGCTGCTCTTCCAGCTTTTCGATCTCTTCCATAAGATCCTCCGTGCCGGCTTCTTCATGCTCCGCGCGCTGACGGTTTTTCTTGATCTCCGCCATGGAGTCGACCACAACGCCGACGATCACATTCAGCACCAGAATGGCGGAGAGCACCACGAAGGAAACAAAGTAGAACGCCGCGCCAACGCTGGCTTCCACCAGCGGTCTGGAAACATTGCCCAGATCATCCGCCATGGTGGTCTGGAACAGGGTATACAGGCTTCTCCACAGATTGCCGAAGTATTCCGGCGCAAGGTCGCTGTAGAGGTTCGTGCCGATCACGGCGTAGACATAGTAAATGATCGTCAGCAGCACGAAGGCCCATCCCACACTGGGCAGGGCACCCAGCAGCGCCTGCACGATCACGCGCAGCTTTTCCAGCCGCTCCGCCACCCGGATCGCACGCAGGGCACGCAGCGCCCGGAACAGGCGGAAGATGCGGAACACGCGCGCGGAGGAAAGGAACGAGACCATCGGCAGGATGGACATCAGCACAATGACCGTGTCAAATATATTCCAGCCGTCTTTGAAAAAGCTGCCGCCGTAGGCATACAGCTTCAGTAAAATTTCGACGGTAAAAATGCAGATGCATACAATGTTCAAAATGCTGAGCGCCTGCTCCGCGGCGGCGGACAGGGCAAAGGTTTCAACGCCCAGCGATACGGTGTTCAGCAGGATCAGCGCAAAGATCCCTCCGGTGAACAGCTTGCTGTCCACCAGTGCGCGAACTTTTTCTCTCACAATTATCCCTCTTTGTCTCTTTCAGCGCTTCATTGCGCTCTTTTGTTTCATTATACACACCCCGCGCGAAAAAACAACCAGAAAAATCCTCGTGCCGCCGGGCTGTGCCGCATAAAAAACGGTTGAGGAGTGATCCTCAACCGTTTAATTCTTTTCATTCCGGCATCACTGTTCCACAGCTATGGACTGCCTGTGCTGCTTGGCATTCGCCACATCGATCCATTCGGCGGTCTTATGTGAAATGATAGCGCCGCCACTTTAAGGCACTAAGCTCCGCTGCAGTTTTCAGCATCGCGGTGGGACAAATCAGTATATTTCAGAATCTGTTAAAAGATGCGCATCCAATCACCATATCCGTCGATTTCAAAGGAAGGACGACCGAGGAGGCTGAAAACGGGATACTCATTTTCACGAACACCGAATGTCCAGCCATCCCCTCTGAAATCTCCGGTGATCTTGAAAGTGTCGGAGACTGTTGCACCAAAACTATTTTTGCCTCTGATTTCCGCCAGCATTATGTATCTGGATTCTTCATAGAGCATGAAATCATCAGCATTTACGACACCTTCCGGCAGCTGGATGCACATCCAGGCATTTTCAACAGAAACGGAGTCAGGATCTTTAAAATGGTGTTTGATGGAGGAGGTCAGTCTATCTACTGTCATGGCGTTAGGTCCATACATGGCTAAAGGTTTATCGTATCCGTCGGTGCCGACATTAAGATACAGAAACCATTTCCATTCGTCGTCGTAGTCACTGGGAGCCTCACCCGCCACCGCTTCTCCGTCGGAGCCGGACTTGGAGTCAAAAGTTAAGTACGGATTATTGCATACGTTATAAAGGTCATAAATTTCGGACATGAAAAACACCTTGTTTCCGGATTCATCGGTGACTGCGGACAGCTTTTTCCAAATCTCATCGTTCATGTGATCTTTTTGAAAATACTTAGCAATGGAAGTGTTTTCCTTTATCGTCTGATGATCCTCTTCGGAATCGTAGTGTTCGGCAAGGGCGGCGACAACTTCATCGATGGAGGAAAATTCCTCTGCAAGAGGATTGCTGCATGCGCACAGAGACAGGCACAGCACAAGTGCCAAAATAAGAGATAATACCTTTTTCATTTTAATCCTTCCCTCAATTTGATAACCGATATTGGTTAATATTAATATACACCATTTGCGGTTAACATTCAAGTAGAAAGTGAGGCTTGAATGTTATGATTTCATACGACAAACTTTGGCGCGTGATGAAAGAAAAGGGAGTCTCGCAGTACACGCTGATCAAAAAGTACAACATCAGTCCCGGGCAGATCACCAGACTCAAGCGAAACGAGAGCGTCAGCACGCACACAATTGAAATGTTCTGCCGTATTCTCTGCTGTC
>JAZSCY010000104.1:0-2700 GCA_045530875.1 Eubacteriales bacterium | reverse complement strand
CAGGATGACGTTTCGCTGATCAAGAAAACGGATTACATCCACAATCCAAAGGAAAGCGGCTACCGCAGTCTGCATATCGTCATCGAGGTGCCCATCTTCCTGTCCGACCGGACGGAACGGGTCCCCGTGGAGATCCAGATCCGCACGATTGCCATGGACTGCTGGGCCACCTTGGAGCATCATCTGGGATATAAGCGGGCGGGCATTCTGCCCAAAGAACTTCGCTACCGTTTGAAGATCTGCGCCATGGCCATCGCCGAGGTGGATGAGGAGATGCAGGAGATCAAACGGGAAATTGAGCGGCTTCGTCCGGACTCAATGCCATAAGAGAGGACAAATAATTTTCCGGGCGGTGCGCGTCGATGGACGTGTGCCGCCCCTTTTTGCCGATTTCCCACAGGCGGCCCGCGTGACGGTAGAAAAGCATTTTCGGCGGCAGATGGGTAACGATGTCATCCCGATTCCGCACCACGGTGAAATGCTCCCAACGGGCCGCCAGGGCAGGGCATCCGTCGGGGCACCACAGCACCCGGGGCGCACCAAATCCCATCCCCCGCAACTCCACCCGAAGTCCGGGATGGTGATACCATATGTATTCATAGCAAAGCACGGCCAGTGCCCCGCCGTGGCTGTATCCCGCCACCGTGATCCTCTCTGGACGAAGCTTTTGCAGGATCGTCTCTACATACGGCTGAACGACTTTCCACGCCCGCAAAAATCCCCGGTGGCAGTACCACGGATCCTGCATTCCCCGATAGGGAGCGGCAGGAAAATCCAGATTGTTTTCCCAGTCGGTGCGGCCGCGGCTCCATTCAAACAGAATATACAGCCTGCCCTCCGCCGACTGCACAGCAAAGCTGACATCATTTTCCACATCCACGTACTTGGCATCCAGGCACATCCGGAACAAATGAAGCGGATCCATAAAAAAATCTCCTCCAAAGTTTTCATACAGACTTGAAATGATCCCGATAGTATGATATGCTGTGAAAAAACGGAGGTGTTATTTATGAAACTGGGAATGATTCATCAATGGAAATCCGAATGCTTTGACTACGTAAAAGGGAAGGGACTTTCTTTTATTGAAATCTGCCGCAATTACGATCCGGAAACGGAGGAGTTTATCGCCCATGCGGATGAAGTGAAAGCCAATGTGGAGCGTACCGGTGTGAGTATCGCCTCGGTGGGACGGTGGAATTCCCATCCCAACGTGGGAGGAAAGCTGGACGCGAATGTGTACGACCGTATGGTGCGTCTGATGGATGCCGCCCATCATGTGGGAGCGCCCGTGTTCGTCTGCGGATGCAATTACGATAAGGAGATCAGTCTGTTCCGCAACTATTCCTTTGCTGTGGAGTATTTCTCCCGTTTGCTGGAGGAAGCGAACAAACGGAATATGAAGCTGGCTGTATACAACTGCGATTGGGAGAATTTTGTCTATGCGCCGCCCGCATGGGAAGTGGTGCTGGGCGAGTTGCCTGACTTGATGCTGAAATACGACTGCTCCCACGCCTACTATCGCGGGGCAGATTATCTGGAAGAATTGCGTGTCTGGCTGCCCCGCGTGGCCCATATGCACGTAAAAGGTGCCGTGGCTGTGAACGGCCGCCGTGTGGACGATCCGCCGGCCGGCATGGACAATATCGATTGGCGGCGGGTGTTTGCCATTCTGTACGCCGGGAAATATCAGGGCGGATTGAGCATTGAGCCCCATTCCGCAACCTGGTCGGGGGCACTCAGTGAGCCAGGCGTGGATTTCACTTTGCGCTTTATCCGTCCGTTCCTTATGTGATTCCTTTTTTGCGGCAGGCGGAATTCGTATTGACATCCGGCAAAATCTGTGGTAGAATATTGGTATTGTAAGCGAGTATTGCCATGTACTCGAAAATCTTTACATTATGGAGCGTTGCACTATGGAAACCAAACGGAATCTGAACTATTTTACCTCTAAAGGTATGCCTGTGATGGCGATCATCGGCCTTGTTCTTGGCTTGATCGGTGTTGTGTGCATTATCATTGAAGTTCCCTTCCTGATCAGCGCAGCTATCGCCCTCGTTGGCTTTGTGTTGTTCTTCATCTTCAACGGCGGCAAGTCCAGCGGTGACGATATCGAGTACCAGGTCGGCGAGAAGATCAAAGACATGCGTGAGCGCGGCATGATCCGCTTTGAACTGTTCGAGAAAAGCCTGAAATACAAGGATCCCTTCACGGTGCAGGGCTATGAGTTCAACGATGAAGTATACTATAAGAAGGGCTCCGACGGACGCAACCGCACCAGCGTGTACTCCGCTGCCATTCTGTTCTTCACCGGCGAGAAGATGCACATTCACAGAAGACGCTTCTCTTTCATCGAGGAGATGGATGAAGAGTTGGGCGGCTCTTTCCGCTATATCGATCTGGATCATGCGGAAGTGCGTGATTTCTACTTCCAGCGCGAGGTTGGCAAGCGCACCGTAAAATTCCATGACTATCATTTCGTAGTAGTGGGCAAGGACGGCAGCGATATTCTGGATATGTCCGTGGACTACGGCGCAGATATCGATAAGGCATGCGACGATATCAACCGCATCATCGAGATCCGCACCAAGGCACACTATGAGAAGGTAGCCCGTGTTGAAGCAGACCGCAAGGCAAGACTGGAAGCAGCCGCTGCTGAAGCCGCTGCACAGAACAATCAGTAAAACAAAAATAAAAGGCTGT
>JAZSCY010000133.1:0-10387 GCA_045530875.1 Eubacteriales bacterium | reverse complement strand
GAGAGTGGGTTCCAATGATTCATAATTCAGACCGCTGCAGTCGGTCCGATAGGGCAGGAATTTAGTCTACCTGTTCTACAGTAGTAGTGATGGTAAGAGTAATGGTGGGGTAGTTGCCGATGGAAGCCTGATTTCCGAGATATGTGTCTGCGGAATCATGTCCATTCTCATACGGCCACTGCCAAGATACATGCGGGGTCTTTACAGCGGCTGCGGAGAGATCCTGATTGGCTGCATATACAGCGTTATAAGCAGCAATTGCACCTACTACCGTTGACTCCAATTCGGCGATATTGGTACATTTCTCTACAGAAGCGTCAGATGCATAAATGGATTCGAGACCATATTTGGTGGCGCCCACAGTGATAATAATGGGGCAGTATTCTCCACCGCCGTACAGATTCCAGCCATCCAAATCCAAAGTTGCATCATATGTAACACGAACCTTTACTTCGGGCTTGCCGCTCAGTGCCATTTTGGCCATTGTTCCGTTTGTGCCAGGAGCAACAACCTTCACGTCAGACACAACCTGGGTTCCAGCAGCATCAGGACCATCGTTGTACTTCTCAGCAAAGGTGGTACCGTTTGCCTGAATGGTTACACCCCACTTAGCAACGCGAGCACTATCAGTGCCGGTTTCAGAAGTTACGTACTTAGCAAAAGTACCGCCAACAACGCTGGTGGTCAACAGAACGCACATCAGCATAACTGCGGCCAAACGCATCATGGTGTTCTTTTTCATATTGATTTTCTCCTTTCTAGACAAAAAACGCCACACAGATGACTGTGTGGCGCGGGTCTACTATATATTCAAATCACGGCGTGGCATCCGTGGTATGAATCAATGGCAGTCTCGGTCACTCTTGAATGTCATTGGATTGCTTCGCCTTTTGTGCGCGAAGCTCCTCCAACTCTCGCAACAGATCATCTGTATCCTGTTGCTTGGTCTTTTCAAATTTTCTGCGGCGGAGCATATCGTATCCCATAAGCAATACGATGGGAAGCACCACACACAGCAGCAGACCTTGTGTAGTCTGCATAAACATAATCACGTTGCCCACACCTGCGATGCGGGTGTGATATACACCTACCAGCTTTTCGGCAGGCACCGGACGGGCGTCGGCGATGTTGTTGGCATCACCCTGGGTGATAAAGGCAATTCGGCCGTCTTCGTTTTTGATCTCCATAACACGGTGCGTAACGATACTGGTCCCGTTACCGGCCGGATCAAAGAATGAAATTACATCCCGTACCTGTACCTCCTCTGCTTCTTTTACTTGGCAGATGATGAGATCACCGCTGTGAATCTCCGGGTACATAGAGTCGGTCATAACCACAAGCGGAAGCCATTTTCCGACACGCGGCACTTCGTCCGGGGCGGTGAAGCTCCGAATGATCAAAGAAACGTTAAGTATCAGGATAGGCGCCAATATAAGACACAGTACAGTTCCCAGCACGCTTAAAATAGTTTGGGAAGGGGAGTGGTTACTCTTGGTTTTCTTGTTCATGGTCCAACATCCTCAGTTTTATTTTGAATGAATATTTTATATCGATGCGGTCACTGCACCCACCTTGGAGACAGATTGAAAATCTATACATAGCTGTCGGGCGTGAATAAATACACGCAATTCAATATATACATAATCCATTATACAGTATTATGATCCAAAAATCAACAGAGAATAAAATATTAACAATACTTTAGTATTTGATGACAAATATGTTTTGTGAATGCCGGTATGAATATTTCAGAAGAGAGTTCACATGACACCCGTGTTCGGCGATAAATGCCGCTTTTTGGATGAGGGGCGTCAAGCAAAGAAACGCGTTCAGCAAATCTCTCCTCTGAGATTATAACAAAAAACTCCCCGAAATGGGGAGTTTGGCGTAGATTGTACTTTTTTTGGCGCAGATTGTAATTATTACATCAAATTCAAGCTGATTTTCGCGGAGAAAATTCCATCCTCTGCCGTGAAATCATACATGCCTTCGTATTTATTTGTAGTGGAGACTACCGAGCGAATACCAACACCCCAGAGCGTTTCATCAAAGGTAAGGTTCGCTTTACAAGGATTGTCCACTCTTATAAGCAAACGCTGTGCGCTGTCCTTTATATAAATATCGATGCACTTGGTCTTTCTTTTCAGTTTTGATGTGGCGTTGATCGCATTTTCAAAGAGATTGGCGATAACAATTACCAGATCCTGCGGGGGCACTGTAATGTCACGGCTGACATGGGCAGAAATCTTTACGGAGATACCGTTTTCTTTTGCTCGTCTTTCGTACACGGTAAGTACCGTATTCACTGTCATATTCTCACAGTACCGTATATCACTCCAAACCTCGTTGTCACTATCTACGAGGTTTTTAAGATATTCTCTTACGTTTTCAATGTCATTGTTACTTGCAAATTCAAGCATAACGAGATTATGATGTCGTCTGTCGTGTCTTGATTGGCTATCTGCCGCAAGCTGTGCGGTTTCGGCCTCGATCTGCGCGAGCAGGAGTCTGTTTTGTGTTTCGACTTCTCGCTTTGTTGCGGCTTCGGACATATGGTTGATACTTGAGAAGATAACGGGATACACCGACATAATGGAGATGCATAATAATACAAATGTGATAACCGCAGGATCACTAAAACTTGTCAGTCTTATCGGGAATACCGAGGACAGTGTTATGGCAATGATAAAGACAATATTCACAAAGATCAAAGGCGCCCAACCTGTCGTAATGTTCTTTGATGCCGTGCGACAAAGGGTGCAAACGTAGCGAAGGAAATACGTGACGATAATCAAAAGCAGAACTGCTTGAATGAGCGACATAGGTGCCCAATGCATCTCAGCGAATGAGCCTCTCATCATAGTAAAGAGCGACATGACAATACAGAAGAAGATGGAATAGGTCAATATGATAAAGATTCTTTGAGCAAGTCTGCCTTTGGTGGTTACAAAGAATATCACATACTGACCCGCAAGAGAAAGGACAAATCCAACGAAAAACTGCAACGTCCAATTTGTCAGCACAAATTCCGTATAGAACAGAAGCGCGGTTTGAAGGACTACCCAAGTACCCCAAATGATATAAGTGATCTTTTTGCTGTATTTCAGGGTGGAGGAATAGATGCCGGCCGCTGCATGTGCAATAAGCAAGAGTATAAATTGGATAATCGTTCCGTACATATGTACTCACGCCTCCTATTCTTCGTATTGAAAATTCCAAAATGCATTCTTGATCTCGGAATATTTTCCTCTTGGAATTTGAATACTCACATTGTTGTATAGACACACGTCTGTCCGAGAAACGTTCTTAATGTGCCGCAGATTGATAATATAAGCACTGCCGACACGGACAAATCCGCCGTATTTACTGAGTATTGTAAATAGCTCCGTGACGGTCATTCGGACCTTGATCTGTGTACCGCAAAGTAGCGTAACGTACTGATAATGATCGTGCGCTTCCGAACACATAATGTGGCTCGCATTGATACTCTCGATGCCGTTTTCGGTTTTGAACTTAATCAGTCGCCCTCCTACTTTTTCAGCCTCCGCAATGGCTACATCCATCGCTTCATAAAACTTTTCGGGACTCAACGGTTTTATAAGATAGCGGAGCGTTCCGGTTTCATATCCCTGGGGAGCGTGTTCGACAGAGGCCGTAAGGAAAACAATAGGACTTTCAATTCCTCTTTTTCGGATATCCTTGGCAAGTGTTGTTCCCATTTCATTGCCGATGTAAACATCGAGAACAAAGATATCAAAAGACTTCTCATCATCCAATGCGTTCACGAGAGATTTGGCAGACTCGAACCGAAAGACCTCAAGTCCTTGCTTGCTTTTCATTTCTGCATGCTTCTTTATATATGAAGAAACCTCGTCGAGTATTTTTGCTTCATCGTCGCACAGAGCAATTCGTATCATTCGTCTCCCTCCTTTTTCTCTCTTATAAACAACGCAAATATCTCTAAGCCTATAGCCGGTTTATATATTTAATAATTTGCAAATATGTCTATGGTCCGGCCTGGAGTGAGTTTTATTATACCATCCTCTCTTTTGTTTTTCAACAGGCTGCACCAATGTTCTGATAAACGGTTACAGTTATCATGCAGAGGGGAAGACAGGGGAAAAGCCCTCTCTCGTAGCTATCTATGCGGTTTTTACACGAATGGTCCTGCTTTTAATTTAGGAACTGATTTTACAGATTTAGTAGGAGATTGTGGGTTGTTGTGCGCCGAATTTCATGCTATACTGTCGACAGTATAGGGAATATCTGCAAAATTCACCACTCATCACGGAGGCTGTGCATGATAGAACTGCACCAGAACAACGAATTATCCTACGAAAAGAACCAATATGCCGACGCCAACCCTTTTATTAACGCATCTGTGTCGGATATGCCTTTGGTCACTTATGAGGAGGTCCGTCATCTTCTGCCCCGGCCGATTTTTGACGGCCATGAGGATTACATCGCCTGCTATGATTTTGCTTGGAGGATCGCTTTCAAGAATACATTCAAGCCGGAGCCGGAATCAGGATTTGTGTCGAACTTCATAGATACAGCTTTTAACGGCTGTCTGTTTATGTGGGATTCTTCCTTTATACTCATGTTTACGAAATACGCAACCCGTATTTTCCCGTTCCAGAATACACTGGATAACTTCTATGCCAAACAGCACAAGGATGGATTCATCTGCCGTGAAATCCGCGAAAGCAATGGCCGTGACCGTTTTGCCCGTCATGATCCCAGCAGCACGGGTCCCAACGTGATGCCTTGGTGTGAAAAGAACTATTTTGATATTTTCGGCGATACGGAACGTTTGGGGAAAATTTATGCCCCCCTGTGTGCCTATCATGTTTGGCTACGAAAGAACCGGACCTGGCGCGACGGCAGTTATTACTCCAGCGGCTGGGGATGCGGAATGGATAACAGTCCTCGCATGGAGCCGGCGTATAACCCCCGGTTCTCGCATGGGCATATGATCTGGATCGATGCCTGCTGTCAACAGGTCCTCAGTGCCAATATCCTCATCGAGATGAACCACGTCCTCGGTGGCAAAGACGATGTGTCCGATCTGATGGAAGAGCGGGATCGATTGACCAAATTGGTGAATGAAAAATTGTGGGATGAGGCAACCGGCTTTTATTATGATCTACTCAAAGATGATTCATTCAGCGGTGTGAAGCACATAGGTGCCTATTGGGCTTTGCTGGCCGGTGTCGTTCCGCCGGATAGAGTGGAACGATTTGTGGCACATTTAACCAACACGAGTGAATTCAATCGCCCGAATACAATTCCCACGCTGTCTGCAGATCATCCGGAATACAACAGAAAGGATGGCGGCTATTGGCGCGGCGGAGTTTGGGCGCCGACGAACTATATGACACTGTGCGGACTCACAAAATATGGGCAGGATGAACTCGCCTATCGCATTGCGGATACATACGTAAAAAACGTTGTGAGCAACTTCCGGAAAACCGGTACACTTTGGGAAAATTATGCCCCCGAATCCGACGAAAAGGGAAATCCTGCGCGCCCGGATTTCGTTGGTTGGACAGGACTTGCACCCATTTCTATCTTCTTCGAGTACGTGCTTGGCATTCGCGCCGATGTGCCCACAAAGACAATCCTATGGGATGTTCACAAAACGGAGCGGCATGGCATTAGACAGTATCCGATGGGACGGGATATCACACTGGATCTTGTTTGTGAGGCCAGAAGCTCCCCGGAGGATGAGCCTGTGATCACAGCCGTATCCAACATTCCGGTGAAAATCGTTGTGCGGTGGATGGGCAAAGAGAAAACCTTGTATTCAAAGTTGCCAATATAAAAAACAAATGCAAAGGAGTTACCAATGAAAGCAAAACACCTCATGATGGCTTTAGCTATTATGGCTGTACTCTGCCTTAGTTTGAGTGGCTGTCAAACAAAAAACGAAAGGATAGCTTTGGTTGCAGACGGGGCAGTACAGGCTCGTATTGTGTATCCGGCCTCCGCAAACAAGTGCATTATGGACGCCATTGAAGTGATCGAAAACGAAATCTGCAGCCTGTATGGCCTTGCAATCCCCGCAGAGTCAGAGGCCTGGGCGGAAGATACGGACAATTCCATCCGGATCCACGTCGGATCAACCGCACACCCCGCCGCCAAATCGGCTATGGATGCATTGTCTGCAAGCAGTTATGCAATCATTGTCAGCGACAATCAGATATGGATTGTTGCAAGCAATCCGTATTTATACGCCAGGGCAGCAGAAACACTGATGACATCTGCCATCATAACCGAGGAGGGCATGTTTTTGGACAGTACATTTCAATACACAAGCGATAGTTTTCCTGTGTGTTCACTGGTGACGGACGGTAAAAGCGATTATACCATTGTGTATGCGGAAAATGACAAAACCGCCAAAGAAAACGCGCGCCTGATCTGTGATGCCATCTACTACGCATCGGATTTGGATCTGAAAGTGATCGGTGACTCCGAGCCCGCTTCCGGAAAAGAAATTCTTGTAGGCGCTACCAATCGCCCGCTGTCCGCGCAGGATAAGGCATATTATCTGAACGCATGCCTGCAAAGCGACAGCGAGGGGAATATCGCCATAACCGGCAATATCGCTGTCGGTGCGGCTGAATTGATCAAAATGATTTCCAATCTGGGTGCTGCGGACAGAAATAATATAGAAGTTCCGGTATTCTCCTTGGGAATAGTCGCTCCATCCGGTTACGGCAATCCGCCCAAATACGAGGGAAGCGGAACGGAGGAACTGCGGTATTCCTTTGAAAAACATAAATCCTACTATGTGTTGATCCATGACGCAAAGCGGCAGGATTACACGGATTACTGCAGGAAATTGGCGGCAGAAGGATACGAGGTGTATGCGCAGAAAAGCGTAAAAACGCACGAGTTCTCCACGTATTTTGACGGATACACCATTGTAACTCTTTCCCATATGGTGTATACTGATATACAGCGAGAAAGTGCGGGAAGTGTGTCCTATATCTCCATCGCTGTGGACAGCATAGAGAATTCCTCGCTTCCCCCAAAAGCCACGGCGTATGAAACTGTCACCACATCGCAGGTGTCTCTGATCCATGCCCAATGCGGATTTCTCGTGCGTCTTGAGGATGGCAAATTTCTCATGATTGACGGCGGATTGAACCGGGAGATCCATACAGAGATCATTTACGAACAGCTTTGCTCCCAGAATGTGCTGGAGGGAAAGCCTGTGATTGCCGCGTGGATCTTTACCCATCCCCATACGGATCACTTGGGCGGTTTCTACGGATTCACCCAAAAGCATGCCGGTGACGTGGTGCTGGAAAGTGCGATTTTCAACTTCCCGGCGTATGAAACCTATTACGGAAAGAATTCGGATGAATACGACAAAGACAATCCGGATAATGCGGATACGGTTTCCCGCGAAATGAAGTCATACAGCGAGAAGATGCATCAGATTCTGTCCGCATCCTATCCGGAGGCAAAAATCGCAATCGCGCACGCCGGGCAGACCTATAACTACGCAGGACTTGTTTTGGATGTTTTGTTTACCCACGAAACACTGTACAAAAAGCAGATGACGGACACCAATATGTCCAGCGTGGTCTATATGCTCACGATGCCCCGGGGAAAAATGATCATTCTCGGAGATATGTCCTCCACGGGATGTATGCTGCTTGATCGACTGTACGGAAGCGAACTGAAGGCAGACGTGGTGCAGCTGGCACATCACGGATACAATGGCGGCAACGAAGGAATGTATGCCCATATCGATGCCACAGCAACTGTCTGGACCAACTCCTATGAAGTGATTCGTGAAAGAAACCTGCATAACCGACCATCGTATAATCATTATTCCTACAACAGTGTAAAGTACAATCTTATTATGGATTCCGACGATCGCGTTATGATCCTTTACCCCGATATGACAGCGGAGGATCTTGCCCCGTTTATACAGGATTTCCGCGGATAGTGGATGGGGAATATCCCTCCGATTTTCCTGCGCTGCGAAATGTAAAGCCGAACAGGAGGTGATTTTATGGATTTTAATCTGTTTGAAACGGCAAAGAAAAACAGGATCGTTGTTGCCCACCGCGGCACTTGCGGCGGGAATATCCCTTGCAATACGCTGGCCTCCTATGGAATTGCCCTGAAGCAGGGAGCGGATATGATTGAAGTGGATGTGGAAATGAGTGCGGACGGAAAACTGTTTGTGTTCCATCCCGGTATGGAACCCTGGCATCTGTTTCACCGTGACAGAATCAGCCGCATGAAATCCGAGGATATTGCACATCTCCGCTTTGTGAATATGGACTGTGCCAAGACACAGTTTGGCATCAACACGTTCGATGAAGTTCTGGAAGCCTTCAAAGATAAGTGCTACATCAACGTGGATAAATTTTGGGGTCATCCGAAGGAGATTTCAGATGCCATCCGCCGCCATAAGATGGAGGATCAGATCCTCGTCAAATCCACTCTCTCCGATAAGGTGTTGAATGTCCTTGAAGAGGTAGCACCAAAACTCCCCTTTATGGCCATCGTGCGCGATACACATGATGCTCACGAATCCCTGATGCATCGCAGCATCCATTATATCGGAGCGGAAGTATTGTTCAAATCCGAGGATTGTGAGGTCGCCAGTCCCGCCTTCATCGAAAAGATGCACAAGGATGGAAAACTGGTGTGGGTAAATTCCATCATCTACGATTATAGGGAGCAGCTCAGCGCCGGACATTCCGACGACACGGCACTTACCGAAAGTGAGGAGATCGGCTGGGGATGGCTTGCCGACCGCGGCTTTGACTTCATTCAGACCGATTGGCCGATCATGCTGATCAACTTCTTGAAATCCACCGGAAGATACTATCGATAAACAGAAAACCCGAGGTTAACCCTCGGGTTTTGTTTCGCTGTCACGGCGAATCTGTTTGCGATACTGCGTGGGAGACACGCCCTTGGTATGCTTCTGAAAAACGTGACAGAAGTAATCCGGATTTTGAAAACCGACGCTGTCGGAAATTTCCTTAATAGAAAGGGCGGTGGTTTTCAAAAGAGATTTGGCACGATACATGCGATAATCACTCAAATACTGGGTGGGTGATTTGCCCAGTTCCCGGCGGAACAGCTTGTATAAGTACTTGGGTGATATATGTACCGCATCGGCGATATCTTTTTCCCTCAGCGAGTGCCGGTAGGATGTTTCAATATACGCTATGGCTTTTGAAATATACTGCTGCGGGATGCGTTTTTCGGGTGCTTTTATTGCAGTTGATGTGGAGGCATGCAAAGAAAGCAGTTCCATCAGTTTTGAAATCATATACAAGGCATCCTGCTTGTCGGTATACGAGTCTTTGTTGTGTAAGTCGCGGAAGATTGCCAGTACTTGATCCATATATGGAACGGAAAACACGCCTCGCACCGGTATAAAGCCACTGCCTTCCAGCAATGCCTTCGCACCTGTCCCCCTGAAAAGTATCCAGTAGTGCTCCCAGGCACCGGCCTCCTGTGATGTTCCCACCGAAAACATATGATCCTCGTCCGGTGTCAACAAAAATCCGCATGGAGCGGTGAGCGCTTGATCACCGCAGAATCCGCTGCCGGAGACAACGTAGTGAAGCACGTAGCAGTTTCTGCTTTCCCGATAGGAATGACCGGGCGCCTGGCGTCCGAATCCGGCTTCAACCACAGTGATGTATGAATCCGGTGCAGTACCTTCCGAATATACAATAGAGGAGCCGGTCGTCTTAAAAAGTATATGGATCATGCATATCCACCTTCAGAATAATTATTTCGCGGGTTTATAAGGATGCAATCAAAGATTTTTGCTGTATGCGGTTATCTCTGGCGACACTAAGACATGATGTGCATACATGTGTCATCTTATAACAAATGATACCATAAGGTACCGTATATTTCAACAGACCCCAAGAATTATTGCGGAAAAATTGGGGGGAGGATCCGTCCGCACAGCGCAAACCGTAACCGCCCATGGCGGTGGGGTTCATCGCGCTTCGTGTTTCGGCAAAAACAAAACCGAGTCCAAAGGACTCGACTTGAAGTCCGGGGGTTCAGAACCCGGGTTTGCGCCAAAGTTCAGCGCATCTCACAGATCACACAGCGCAAACCGTAACCGCCCATGGCGGTGGGGTTCATCGCGCTTCGTGTTTGGGCAAAAATAAAACCGAGTCTATTGGACTCGATTTGAAGTTCGTGGGCTCAGAACCCGGGTTTGCGCCAAAGTTCAGCGGGAGTGCATGACAGCACAGCGCAAACCGTAACCGCCCATGGCGGTGGGGTTCATCGCGCTTCGTGTTTCGGCAAAAATAAAACCGAGTCTATTAGACTCGACTTGAAGTTCGGGGGCTCAGAACCCGGGTTTGCGCCGAGGTTCAGCGGG
>JAZSCY010000177.1:0-5103 GCA_045530875.1 Eubacteriales bacterium | reverse complement strand
CCGGGTGACGATGCCACCGTATGCACGGTACGGATTCGCCCCAGCCAGTCGGTGAATCTGTTGTACGGGCCGCCGTCCAACCGGAACGATTGCTATAAGATGATGTCTCAGTTCTTCGGAACGGAGGGCAAGCATATTGTCTGTGGAGGAACCACATCTTCCATCGCCTCCCAGTATCTGGACAAACCCCTTGAGGTTGGCTTCGAATACGTCGATCCGGACATCCCGCCGGTGGCTGAACTGGAAGGAACCGATCTGGTGACGGAGGGTGTTATCACTGTCAGCCGTGTGGTGGAGTTGGCCAGACAGTATCTGGAAGATGGTAAAACCTATGAGGATTGGTGCGACAAGCAGGACGCCGCATCCCGTATTGCGCGGATGCTTTGCGTAGATGCTACCGAAATCCACTTTTTCGTCGGATGTGCTGTGAACCCGGCACATCAGAACCCCAATCTGCCGATCAATTTCAACATAAAAATGCATCTGATCAAAGATCTGGCGGATGTTCTTTCCCGAACGGGAAAACAGGTGGATGTTTCTTACTATTGATGACTTATATATTTGGTGAAAAGCATGTATAGAATTCTGAAAAAACGTATTTTGAATCCCACAGTGACGTTTATGTCCATTGAGGCGCCCCTGGTGGCACGCAAAGCGGAGCCGGGGCAGTTTATCATTCTGCGAGTGGATGAGGAGGGGGAACGTATCCCGTTGACCGTTGCTGGATACGATCGGGAAGCCGGATCGGTGGATATCATTTTCCAGATCGTCGGCGCCACAACAAAAAAACTGAATTGTAAAGAGGAAGGCGACTCCATCACCGATTTTGTCGGTCCGCTGGGCAAACCCACCGAAACGGACGGAGTGAAAAAGGTATGCATCGTCGGTGGCGGCGTTGGGTGCGCAATCGCTCTGCCCGTAGCCCGGAAATTCCATGAGATGGGTTGTGAAGTTCATTCCATCATCGGATTTCGTTCACGGGATCTGGTGATCCTGGAGGAGGAATTCCGTGCGGCATCCGATCGGCTGACCATCATGACCGATGATGGATCTTATGGCCGTCAGGGGGTGGTCACAGCTCCTCTTGCCGAGGCAATAGCGGCGGGGGAAAAGTACGATGAGGTCATCACCATCGGTCCTTTGATCATGATGAAATTTGTGGTGGCGACTACAAGACCCCACGGCATCAAAACCACCGTTTCCATGAATCCGATCATGATTGATGGCACCGGTATGTGCGGTGGATGTCGGCTTACTGTGGGCGGCGAAACGAAGTTCGCCTGTGTGGACGGCCCGGATTTTGACGGTTTTGCGGTGGATTTTGATGAGGCCATGCAGCGTAGCTCCATGTACCGTGACTTTGAACGTCATGCATACGAGGAAACATGTAATCTGTTCCACAAAGAGGTGCGGTAAATGGCAGCCAATATGAATCCGAAAAAGAATCCCATGCCCACCCAGGCCCCTGAGGTGCGTGCACATAATTTTGATGAAGTAGCCCTTGGATATGAGCGTGAAACTGCCATCGATGAGGCGCTCCGCTGCCTGAATTGCAAAAATATGCCCTGCGTGACGGGGTGTCCTGTCAATATCCATATCCCCGCCTTTATCGAAAAAATCAAGGAGGGGGATTTTGAAGGCGCCTATCAAATCATCGCCAAGTCCTCCAGCCTGCCCGCAGTCTGCGGTAGAGTGTGCCCTCAGGAGACCCAGTGCGAGGCGAAATGCATTCGCGGAATCAAGGGTGAGCCGGTGGGAATTGGTCGCTTGGAGCGGTTTGTTGCCGATTGGCACAACGCTTATTGTACCGATGAACCTGTAATTCCTGCCTCCACCGGTCACCGTGTGGCTGTGGTAGGATCCGGTCCGTCCGGGTTGAGTTGCGCCGGTGATTTGGCGAAGCGTGGATATAAAGTCACCGTATTCGAAGCGCTCCACCTGGCCGGCGGCGTGCTGGTATACGGTATCCCCGAATTCCGTCTCCCCAAATCCATCGTGCAGAAGGAAGTGGATACCCTCCGCGCCCTGGGCGTAAATATTGAAACCAACGTGGTGATTGGCAAAACCATCACCATTGATGAGCTGTTCGAGGACGGATACGAGGCCGTGTTTGTAGGATCCGGTGCAGGCTTGCCCCGGTTTATGGGCATCCCCGGCGAATCCTTGAAGGGCGTTTATTCCGCCAATGAATTCCTTACCCGCTCCAATCTGATGAAAGCGTATCGTGCCGATTCCGATACACCAATTTTGCGTGCCAAGCGCGTGGCGGTGGTCGGCGGCGGCAACGTGGCTATGGATGCCGCGCGTACTGCTTTACGATTGGGGGCGGAGCACGTGTACATCGTATATCGTCGCTCTATGGATGAGCTGCCTGCCCGTCGGGAGGAGGTAGAGCATGCCATGGAGGAGGGAATTGAGTTCAAACTGCTGAACAATCCCACAAAAATTCTCGGTTACACCAATCCTGACGATCCGCGCGATCCCAAAAACGGATGCGTCATCGGCATGGAATGTATCCGCATGGAATTGGGCGAACCCGATGAAAAGGGTCGCCGCCGTCCCGTAGAGATCCCGGGATCGGAATTTACCATGGAGGTGGATGCGGTGATTATGTCCATCGGCACCTCTCCCAACCCGCTGATCAAATCCACCACGGAAGGACTGGCGGTGAACCGTCACGGTGGCATCATCGTGGAGGAGGAAACCGGAGCCACCAGCAAGGCCGGTGTGTATGCCGGCGGTGATGCGGTCACCGGTGCGGCTACGGTCATCCTCGCCATGGGTGCAGGAAAAACCGCGGCCAAGGCCATCGATGAATACTTGACGGGGAAGTAAACAAAAAAGAGCCTATCCTGCGATAGGCTCTTTTATCATTATTTATCCAGCTTCTTCTTCACATCGCTGAGGCGGAAGAATTCTAAAAAACGTACATCCGTCAGCGGTACGGAAAAGGTCTGCCCACTCAAATACGCGAGATGACCGCCCGGCACAGTGAAGCGGAGCTTGTAGGAGTACAGCGCCTGATAGGAATATCCCAGCGCACGGTCGGCTTTGTTCACACCGTATTTGCCCTCACCCAGCAGGGGATGACCGATGGATGCCATATGGGCTCGGATTTGGTGTGTGCGGCCCGTCATTAGATCTACTTCCAAAAGGGACAGATCCTGTGCCTCGGAGTATCCCAGCGTGCGGTATGCGGTGATGATTTCCTTGGCCCCCCGTGTGGGATGGCTTTGCACCCGTACCGTCTTTGTTTTCGTGTTTTTGAACAGATAATCCCGCAAAGTGGCGGAGGGGCGCTCCATCCGTCCGTGCACGGCGCAGAGATAGGATTTGTGTACGTTGCCCAGCCGAATCTGCTCGTTCATCTCTCGCAGGGTTTCCGCATTCTTCGCCGCGATGACGATGCCGCCTGTGTTGCGGTCGATTCGATTGCATAACGCCGGTGCGAAGGAGTGTTCCTTCGCCGGATCGTATTCTCCCTTTTGGAACAAATACGCCTGTATCTGGAAGATCAGCGTTTCCCGCTCAGATACCTTATCGGAGCCGGTTTCGTCTTTATCGCCCGTGTGAGATAGGACACCGGGGCGCTTGTTGCATAGAAGGATGTTTTCGTCCTCATAGACTATGTCCAATTTCACATGGGCACGGCCAAGTTCGTTGTCCGCTGTTTCTGTGGCAAAAAACTCGTCGGGGATGTACATCTGCACGGTGTCCCCGGCCAAAAGCATCTGCTTCTGTTCTGCCCGCTTGCCGTTGACCTTGATCCGTTTGGTGCGGATGAATTTGTACATCAGAGACACAGGCAGTCCCTTCAGCGTCTTGGTGATAAATTTGTCCAGTCGCTGACCGCCGTCGTTTGCATTGATGGTGAACTCACGCATATCTGCCATGTCCCTCCCATTCTTTCCAATATACACAATTATACTACCTATATGCGATTTTTTCAAGGTGTAGCGGCGGAAAGTCTTGTAATTTTTCGATTCTGTGATACAATAGATGTATCAGTAAACCATGGAGAACCGATATGAATCAAAAAACAAACACAGCGCCCCGTGTTGCGTTCTGTACACTGGGATGCCGTGTGAATCAATATGAATCGGATGCCATCGCAGCACAACTTGCGGCAGATGGCTTTTGTGTCGTGCCATTTGGTGAGGAAGCGGATATAACCATCGTCAACACCTGTACCGTTACGGCAGAAAGCGATCGAAAATCCCGCCAGCACATTCGACGTGCGGTATCTGCCAATCCGGGAAAGCCGCTGATCGTGACCGGATGCTTTGGACAGGTATCTCCCGAAGAAGCATCTTCTATTTCGGGGGTGACCGCCGTGATCGGAAACGGAAACAAAGCGGAGATTCCAGCACTTGTCCGTCGGTTAATGGATGGAAAATCGATAGAAAATCACGTTGATCCTATGGAGACTGCCGCTTACGACGGTATGGTACTGCTTACTCCGCAACGGAGCCGATCCTACATAAAGATCCAGGACGGTTGCGAAAATCGGTGTGCCTATTGCATCATTCCGTCAGCGCGAGGAAAAGTTCGCTCCAAACAGCCCGATCAGGTGATTGCCGAGGCCACCGCTTTGGCGGATGCAGGATGTCAAGAAATCATTCTCACCGGCATTGAAACAGCCGCATACGGACGGGATTCTGGTGGCGAAATCCACCTTTCCGGGCTGATTCAGCAGTTGAGCGCCGTGCCGGGTATCCAAAGAATTGGACTGGGATCCTTGACGCCCACTCTTATGAGGGAGAAATTTTTGTCCGAGATCGCTCCCATTCCGGCGGTTCTTCCGCATTTTCACATATCCCTGCAAAGTGGATCATCCTCAGTACTAAGGCGTATGCGCCGCCCGTATAATGCAGGACAGGCCATGGAGTTCATCCGATCCGTGCGTGAGTTTTTCCCGGAGGCTATGCTGACCGCGGACGTAATCGTGGGATTCCCCGGCGAGACGGATGAGGAATTTGCGGAGAGCATGGCGTTTACAGAGAAGATCGGATTTGCAAAGATCCATGTGTTCCCGTATTCGATCCGAAAGGGAACGCTCGCAGCTATGCGGCCCGAGCAGGTGTTCCCACAGATAAAGTCTGA
>JAZSCY010000248.1:0-8160 GCA_045530875.1 Eubacteriales bacterium | reverse complement strand
GATCGACGGGAAGCGGCGGATGGTAACATCCAGCGCATTTCGCAAAACATCGGTATCGACATGTTCCCGCAAGGTGGCAGACAGCCGGAACACGTTGCTCCAATTTTGCGTCCTTGCCGCAGGATAGATTTTTGCCGCATTGTCCAGACGAAGCCAGCGCAGCTTGTTCTCGTGAGACATGACTTGGTTCAAAAAACGGTTGATGGCGGTGAAATCCTTCTGATCCTCTTTCAGTCCATACAGAATATAGGCGTGCCAGCGGTCCGGCGTTGCGATGAAACGGCTCATGCATCCGGCTTCAATCAAGCGATCGTGCATTTCCTTGGCATCGCTGAACAGAATTTCATTTTCGCCGACAAAAATGAGCGAGGGGGGCATGCCGTGCAGATCCGCAAACAAAGGAGAGACCATGGGATTAGCCGGATCGTGGCTGTAGCTGTCGGCAAAATACGTGAGCAACTCCTGTGTCATGGACGGGTCTGCATCCCGGTTGACCGCATGGGATTTACCGGACATGGTCAGATCATTCCAAGGGGATATGGCGATGATGCCGCAGGGAAGAGCAATCCCCATTTCCTGCAGTTTTAAATAAAGGGAATAGCACAGACCGCCGCCAGCGCTTTCACCGCAGAGAGTGATATGATCGGCACGGTATCCCTTCTCAAGAAGATATATATAAGATGCGACAGCGTCTTCCAAAGCCGCAGGGAACGGATGCTCCGGAGCCAGACGATAGGCGGAGCAGAATACGCGCGCACCCGTTTGTACGGCCAGAAGAGAGCCGACGCCGGTAGAATACTCCAGATCTCCGCAGGTGAAGCCGCCTCCGTGCAGATACAGAATCACACCCTGCCGACGTTCGTCCTTCGGTATGATCCATGCACCGCTGAAAGCGGAAAATGCATGCTCTTTGATATGCACCTGTCCTCGCTGCTGGAATTCCATCAATTCACCGATCTTGTTTTGGCATTTTCGAATTGTTTTCAGTGACGTGTTTTTTAAAATCGGTTTCAGGATAGCCAGCTGAGAGCGTATTGTTTTTGCAGATAACGGCATAGTTTTACCCTCGTGAATTTACAGTAAAGGAGGCTTGTGGTTCCAGATGGATCCGCAAGCCTCCGATGCCACATTTGAATGCTGTGATGGATTGCAAATTACTTCGCAAACACCTCAAGCATGCGGATCTTTTCGGTGGAATAATGGTACGCGTTTTTGAAATCTCCCAAAGTGCTAGCGCAATCTTCCAGGGCGCTCAGTGCCCGGAAGGCGGTGAAGAAGCCGACATGCTGCGCAGTGTATACTTTTTGAAGCAGGGGTAAGGCATCTTTGTGCTGACCATTAACCATAAGTGTTTTGGCGGATATGAGATCAAGATACAGCGAGGAGCGGATCAGGCCTGCCCCCGAAAGCGCATCTGTCTCTTGAACATTGCCACCGGATAGCAAATCCAGTGTGCGCAAATATACGAATACTTCCGACGGTATACGGCTGCAGGGATAACGGGAGGCATCCCATAAATCCCGTGGAATACGTGTACCCGTTACACCGTGGATCAAATGAAGAAAGAAATCTACGGTGGATGCGAGCGATTCACTGCCAATAGGTCGGGTGTTCAGTATTTTTTGCGCATTGTTCAGATGGGATTCAGCGGTGGCCAGCATGTTTTGCTTGCATACGATGTTGGCTTGAGCCAGATAGCACTCGACCAGAATCTGACGGATTTCATCATCAGGATGAGGAAGTGTACGGCAAAGATCAATGCAAGCGGTGTATTCGCCGTCACGAAACAGTTGCCGTATGTCATGGATGCGGCTCATTTTCGCATAGGCAGCAATTTCTTCATCCGATGTGGAGAAGAAGTATCCCACAGGAACCCCAAGACGCTGGGAAAGATAGATCAATGTGGGCAGAGAAGGGGAAGCATTGCCGTTTTCGATAAGGCTTAGCATGTTTCGGGTGATGGATTCACCGCAAACCTCGGCTTGTGTCAAAGACTGACTCAGCCGCAAAGCTCGAATTCTTTTACCGATCTCCAACTGTTTTTGATTCATCGGATCAGTCTTTCTTTAGTGGAAGACGGATTCCGTATTTCTGATCCATCTCAGACAGCGCCTGATGGATGTTTTTGGTTACGGATGTCTGATAAAACGAAACTTTTTCGCGAAGCTCCTGGTTGCGCTTTTCAAATTCCGCCAGAAGAGAAGAGGTATTATCCCGCATTTCCCGCACCGCAGTAAGAAGTTCGGTGATGCAGTGATCGGTGGAATTGTGCAATTCAGAGCTGATGTGTGTCAGCATATTGTCTGCCGCATCCGACAGTCGGGAACGGATATAAGTGGCTTCGTCTTCCGTTTCGGTCATAATCCGGGTTGCTTCCGCGTTGGCAGAGGCAATAATGCGGTCAGCGGACGAGTTGGCATTGATCAGAATATCTCCGATCTGCGCACTGATCTGGTCATATTTCATGGATTTCTTGATCTCATCCGATTCCAGATCGCGGGCGGATGCCTTTTCTGCCTCCTCCAACTTTGCGGAGTAATTGTCAATTTGGGCGCGCAGAGAAAGGACAAGCTCATTCAGCCGCGCGTTTTCTTCTTTCAGAGTATCATTGGATTCACGGACAGCAGCAAGAACAGCCTCCGCTTCTTCTTTAGCCCGGAGTTCATTTTGCATCTTTTCCTGCATCTCGGCCACAGCGGCATCCGCTTCTGCCAGCCGATCTTCCGACGAGGTGATCTGCATACGGAGCGTCGCTTCCCGTGCTTCAAATTCCCGGTTGATGTCTATGATATAGGCGTTTACGTCCTCGCGTTTATAGCCGCTCAGTGCGGTGCGGAATGCTACATCTTTCTGATTCGCCATGATAAACACGCGCTGTGACAGCGCTCCCTCACATAATATTTTTACACACTAATTATACCACAGCAAAATTACAAATGCAACGGTTGCACTCAGATTCCCGCGGTATATTTCAATTTTCTGGGAATTTCGGGGAAAATCCGTGGATTTTCTATGGACGAAATGGAAATAATGTGGTATAATGTGTCCGATGCGATTTTATTTGCTGATTCTATAGCTGTTTGTTTGGAGTGGCATATGATCATTGAGAAAATCCCGACTGCGTATCCCACCGCAAACAGTTGGCTGTGTTGGGATGAGGCAACCCGTTTGGCGGTCCTGATCGATCCGCCCGAAGACATATCGGATGTGGATCGGGCGCTGACTGCCCACGCTCTGACGCTGCAAATGCTTCTTTTGACCCACGGCCACTTTGATCACATTTGTGGTGCAGATGTTTTTCGCCACAAATATAATGTTCCGCTGGCTATCCACGAAGCGGACGGGGACATGCTGATTGATTCTATGAAGAATGCATCCCTGCTGTTTTTCCGTGAAAGCCATATCTACCGTCCGGCAGAGAAACTTTTGCGGGATGGGGATGAGATTTCTGTGGGTGCCTCCACTATCCGCGTTTTGCATACACCCGGTCATACACCTGGGTCTGTCTGCTACTTCATGGGTCATGATTGCGTGACAGGAGACACTCTGTTTCGTGAAAGCATCGGCCGTACTGATCTTCCCGGCGGTAGCATGGTAGCCATGAACCGGAGTTTGGAGAGATTGGCCGCTGAAGCGGATGACATACAGATTTATCCGGGACACGGGGAAATATCCACCATGTCTTATGAGAAAAAATACAATCCTTATCTGAAAAGGAGATTATAATGGATTATCAATATCTTGCCGAATTGCTGTTTCCCCACGTGAAAACAACACCTGAGGAAATGGAAGCACGCTATCCGGCACGTCAGTTGCCTGAGGGCGCTAAAGTGACTCGATTTGCTCCCAGCCCTACGGGATATGTACATTTCGGCGGACTGTTTCCTTCCACGGTAGGTGAGCGTCTGGCTCATCAAAGCGGGGGTGTGTTTTATCTTCGTATTGAGGATACCGATGCCAAGCGTGAGGTGGAAGGCGCGGCGGAAGGACTTATCCGTACCCTGGCCACGTACGGCATTCATTTTGATGAGGGCGCCATTCTGGACAATAGCGGCCGGATTTCCGATCAGGGTGCATACGGACCGTACCGTCAGTCCGAGCGTGCGGAGATTTATCAGACGTTCGCCAAACAGCTGATCCGTGAGGGAAAAGCATATCCCTGCTTTACCACGGAAGAGGAACTGGATGAACTCTCCCAGATAAACAAAAAAGAAGAGTTGAAAAACACGGACTGGCAGGCGGAAGCGGAAGCGCGCCGGGCCGAAATGCTTGCCCGCAGAAACTTTACCCTTGCGGAAGTAGAAGAGCATTTGCAGGCGGGACATCCGTTTGTTGTCCGGATTCTTGCGGACGGTGCGGAAGATAAGAAGGTCAAATTCACCGATCTGATCAAGGGAGATATGGAGATCCCCGAAAACGATGAGGATTTTGTTCTTTTGAAATCCGACGGTATTCCTACGTACCATTTCGCGCATGCGGTGGACGATCATCTGATGCGGACTACCCATGTAATCCGCGGTGAGGAGTGGCTTCCCAGTCTGGCCAAGCACTTGCAGCTTTTCCGGTATCTCGGATTCAAAACTCCGAAATATATGCACATCGCACAGATTATGCGTCTGGATGAGGCGGGCAATAAAAAGAAGCTTTCCAAGCGTGATATGGGCGCCAATATGGACGACTATACTCGCATGGGCTACTGTGCTGAAGCGGTTTGTGAGTACGTAATGACTTTGCTCAACTCCAATTATGAGGAGTGGCACATGCAGAATCCCGACAAACCGTATACGGATTTCCCCTTCAGCATCAAAAAGATGTCCGTTTCCGGCTGTCTGTTCGATTTTGATAAACTGAACGACGTGTCCAAAAACGTGATCTCCCGCATGACGGCAGATCAGGTGTACGATCAGGTGCTGGCCTGGGCGAAGGAGTTTGATCCCGATTTCGCCGGAAAACTGGCGGCAGATCCCGAGTATGCAAAAGCCATCCTGGCTATCGGCCGCGGCGGCAACAAGCCTCGTAAGGATATCACTGTCTGGAGCGGCGTGAAGGACTATATGGGCTTCTTCTATGACGATTACTTCCGTGTGGAGGAATCCTATCCCGCTACATTCAACAAGGCAGATATCATTACTGCTCTTAAGAAGTTCATCGAAACCTACGATTACAACGATGATTCCACGACTTGGTTCAACAAGATCAAAGAAATCGCACCTGTAATCGGATTTGCACCCGAGATGAAGTTGTATAAGAAAGATCCGGATGCATATAAAGGTCATGTGGGCGACGTCAGCATGTTTTTGCGGATTGCCGTGACGGGACGAATGAATTCTCCCGATATGTACAGCGTTATGCAGATCCTCGGTGCGGAGCGTGTAATTGCACGTGTGCGCGCGATGATCGATTCTATTCAGTAATTTACGGAAGGTTTTCAGTATGGAATACACATCCAAAAATTTTATTCATGATTTTATTGACGAGGATATCGCGGCAGGGAAGACCGAAACTGTTCACACCCGCTTTCCTCCCGAACCCAACGGATATCTGCACATCGGTCACTGCAAGGCGCTGATGATCGATTTTGGTACCGCGGAAAAGTACGGCGGTTTGTGCAATCTCCGTATGGATGATACCAACCCAACCAAGGAAGACGTGGCCTTTGTGGAAGCCATCAAGGAAGATATCCACTGGCTGGGATTTGATTGGGGTGACCGCTTCTTCTACGGCTCCGATTATTTTGAGAAGGACTATGAGTTTGCTGTTGAACTGATCAAAAAGGGACTGGCTTACGTTTGCGAATTGACTCCCGACGAGTTCCGCGAATTCCGTGGCGATCTGACCACTCCCGCAAAATCTCCCTACCGTGACCGTCCTATTGAGGAGAGTTTGGATCTGTTCGCACGCATGCGCGCCGGCGAATTTGAGGATAACAAATACACTCTCCGCGCCAAGATTGACCTTGCATCCGGCAATTTCAATATGCGCGATCCCGTTATCTACCGCATCCGCCATATGCATCACCACCGCCAGGGCGATAAGTGGTGCATCTATCCCATGTATGACTTTGCCCATCCCATTCAGGATGCGCTGGAAGGCATCACCCATAGCCTGTGCTCTCTGGAATTTGAGAACCACAGACCTCTGTATAACTGGGTAATCGATAACGTCAGCGTTCCTCACAAGCCTCGTCAGATCGAGTTTGCCCGCCTCGGCATCAACTATACCGTCATGAGTAAGCGTAAGCTTCGTCAGTTGGTGGAAGAGAACCGTGTTTCCGGTTGGGACGATCCCCGTATGCCTACTCTGTGCGGTCTGCGCCGCCGCGGTTATACACCCAAGTCTATCCGTAACTTCTGTGAGCGCATCGGCGTGGCAAAGGCTGCCAGCGTGGTGGAATTCCCCTTCCTTGAGCACTGCCTCCGTGAGGATCTGAATGAAACCGCACGCCGCGTGATGGCTGTGCTTCGTCCTGTCCGCCTGACTGTCACCAATTTCCCCGAGGATGTTGTGGAAAAAGTGATCGTTGAAAATAACCCCATGGATCCCGAAGCCGGCAGCCGTGAGGTGACCTTCTCCCGTCATCTGTGGATTGAAGCAGACGATTTCATGGAAGAGAAGGTTGGAAAGTTCTTCCGTCTGTTCCCCGGAAACGAAGTTCGCCTGAAGGGTGCATATGTCGTTAAATGCACCGGCTGTGTGAAAGACGAAAACGGCAATGTGACCGAGGTCCTCTGCGAATATGATCCCGAATCCCGCGGCGGCGATCCCAAGGACGGACGCAAGATCAAGAGCACCATCCATTGGGTGGATGCTTCCAACTGCGTGGATGCAGAGGTGCGTCTGTACGATAATCTGTTCAGCGATCCCGATCCGGACGGGGAAGGCAAGAACTTCCTGGATTGTCTGAATCCCGATTCGCTGGAAGTGCTGACCGGATGTAAGCTGGAAGCATCTCTGGCAGAGGCGAAAGCGCCCGCATCCTTCCAGTTTATGCGTCTTGGTTACTTCTGCCCGGATTCCAAAGATTCCACACCGGATCATCTGGTGTTCAACCGTTCCGTAAGCCTGAAGGACAGCTACAAGCCTCAGTAATATATTTTTAAGGACCGCCGCTGGGTCAGTGGCGGTCCTTTGTTGCACCATGAATGGAATAAAATATTTCGGGAAAAGTATTGACAAAACAGTCGGAGTGTGCTATTATAATAAAGCCGTTTTTTGGATGCCCCATTAGCTCAGTTGGCAGAGCACTTGACTTTTAATCAAGGTGTCCGGAGTTCGAATCTCCGATGGAGCACCAGGTAAAGCGACAGCTTTTCACAAAGCTGTCGCTTTATTTTTTTGTAATGGATACTGCATACAGGGAGAGATACGAATAAGGATTCAATCCTGCAGAGGATAAACAATACCCGTTCTCTGTCAACTGTCTGCGATACGGTTTTCCGATCAATGGGCTGAAAATGTGGGTAGAGCCTTTGCTTCCGGCAGTTGAAAAAGTTTTTTCAAATACAACTGTTTATATCGATATGTTTTATCGATATCCTCCGTTCTATTGACTTGCTTTCATGCACATGGTATAATCAATTTATTGAAACGGTGCATTTTCGCGCTGCGATCTGTGCAACCGTATTGGCATGAACGGAGGACTTTATGGAACAAAAAAACGTATCCTTGCAAACACTGCGCCGTCTCCCCGTCTATCTGCATTATCTGCGCACTGTTCAGAATCAGTGTGTCAACATTTCCGCTACCGCTATTGCGGATAAACTGGGGCTGAACGATGTGCAGGTCCGCAAGGATCTGGCTTCTGTCAGCGGAAGCGGACGGCCAAAAACCGGTTATAACACCTTGGAACTTCTTCAGCAGCTGGAGCGATATCTGGGGTGCGGTTCTGCCACATCCACTGTATTGGTGGGTGCCGGTAACTTGGGCAAGGCGCTTATGGCTTACTCCGGATTTGACGATTACGGTCTCAAGATTGTGGCGGCTTTTGACAACAATCCAGCACTGGTCGGAGAATGTATCAGCGGTAAGCCGGTGTATCCTATGGAAAAACTGCACGAGATCTGCAAGAAGCAAAACATTCTGGTGGGAATCATCACAGTTCCCGCGACTGTAGCCCAGGATGTGTGTGATATTCTTGTGGGAAACGGCGTCCGGGCTATA
>JAZSCY010000058.1:0-2836 GCA_045530875.1 Eubacteriales bacterium | reverse complement strand
ATACGCCTGTGCTTCGGGAATGTCTTTTCTCTCGACCGATACAAAAGGTGATAGAACAGAGTCGGACATTGAACAGCAACCTCTGCGGTTCATAAATCCGACTCTGTTTTTATTTGGTGAATATCCCGTTATGACACCGGCATCACAATTCGCAAGGTGAAAATGCCGTTGTTCGGTTCAAATACGCACATTCCTTTGTTCTGTTCGGCAATGGAACGAATACTGCGGCAGCCGTATCCATGTCCCTCACGGTCGGTAACCGGTAAACCGTCTTTTATAGTGATTTCGCCGTGATACGGATTTCTGATCTCGATGAGCAGCTTGTTTGCACGGATGCTGCAGTACAGCTCTGCCCATCGATCCGGCGCGCTCAGTTTGGAAACGGTGTTCAGCGCGTTTTCAAGTCCGTTGGACAGGAGTGCACATAGCTCCGTTGCCGGAATGTTCAGCTTGTCCGGAAGCTTGGCATCCACCGACAGTCGGATACCATCCCGCTCTGCTTTATCACAGAAGGCAGAACATAGCAAATCGACAAGATCGTTTTCACAGAAATGCCGGAGCGTGAGAGCATCAACGCTGTCCACGGTTTCTTTGATATAATCCCTTGCCTGCTCTACGTTATCCACCGCCAACAGTGCATCGATCGCAGTCATATTATGCCGCATATTGTGGCGGTAAAAGGCTGTCTGCATATGCGCCTTGTTGAGCAGATCGATCTGAACTCTGGCAGCATCCAGTTGCTGGGTGTACATTTCTTTTTCATAATTGGATTTTGCTGCAGTATATGTGATGCGTATCGTATAAATAATGAGCGCGTAGACGACGATCATCAGCAGAAATACAACGAAAAGCACGGCATAATTCCGTGTAAAGCCGTCAGGAGCCGGGATCGCTTTATGTGTCGTAACAATCAGGATTTCAAAAAACAGCGGAATCAGGGAGAATACCCACCAGTTGATGTTGGGTGTTTCGAGAAAGCGCCGATAATGCGGCTTCAGGAAAACATTGAACAGAACCAGATATGCGCCGAGTAGGCAGATGATCAGCGCGTCCTCGAACGTATTGCTCCGGAACGTGAGGTCGTTGATGAACTTCACAAGGTTGGCGATCACGGCATAGATGTTGACCCAGAACCAGAAGTTGAAAAAGATCTGCGATATCCGTTCCTTTGCGACGATGAGGAATAAGAGGAAATACGGAACTGCCGTGGTGGCAAGCATCAGGTTTTGGAAAGCTTCGCGTCCGGAGAAAAAGATCAGACAGGCATTGCCTGCAATACAGATCAATGTCACAGCCGAAAACGTGAGAATCAATTTTTTCGTCGAAATGCGGAAGGTGTGCATGGAATAGACATTGGCAATGCAGAGAACCAGTGCGATAAACACCGGAAATACATACGAAAGATTGTTCATTTCACCGCCTCCCTTTCAAATAACAGTTTCACATAATCCTGCTGCAGCTGCGGATACAGGCTTCTTGATACCGGCAGATTCTTTCCCGAAAAGGTCAGCACACCTGCGGGCGAAAACTCGGACACCTGCAGCATATTTACGATATAAGAACGGTGAATCCGCATAAATTCCGGGCGGCTCAAAAGAAGTGACTCGTAGTCCTTCAGAGAACCGACAATCTTATGCTCTCTGCCGTCCGCCAGATTGAAGTACAGGTGCTTGTTCATCACCTCAACATAGATGAGCTTTCTAAAAGGAATCCGCAGAAAAGACGCCCCACATTTCAGAGAAAGACAGTCCGACAGATCTTCTTCTCCCCGCAGTAGCTTGTCAAGAATGGAGAAAAGCATTTCCTTTTGAATAGGCTTCAAAAGATAGTCCAGTGCGTGTACGCCGTAACTGGCGTATGCAAAATCCGGAGAAGAAGTGAGGTATATGATATCAGCCCCCTCATCAAACCGTCGGATTTCCTGTGCGGCTTGAATTCCGTTGATTCCCGGCATCATCACATCCAGAAGATACAAGGTAAAAAGCTCTTTTTCAGCCGCATCCAGTAGATCGCTTGCATTTCGGAACGTTTTGTACTGCAGTGCCGTATGATTCTTCTTCTGCCAGACATCCAGTATGTTTATGATCGTGTTCAGCTCCTCTGCCAGATCGTCGCAGATTGCTATGTACATTTTGAAGCCTCCTTCCGAGGATATACAATTTTCCAATTATATTATACCACAAAACATAAATTTTTCAATATCCCGTCGTAACCGTTCAGGGCGGAAAAACATACAGTTCACGCCAAAGCAGAACCAATAAACGGAATACATGGTATAATTACTGCTATAAAATCATATTTCGCATATCGAAAGGAGGAATATCCATGTACCCTTACATCACACTGCTGCTCCTTGTCTGCAGTACTGCTCTGAGCCTTTTCCTATGGTTCCGCGATGTACGACGTACAATGCGGGAACGCAGAAATGTTGTAGACAGTGCTTACGGACAGTTTATGATATATCAAAAAAAGATATATCAGGAACGGGGCGATCCCGATGCCGTTGCTGTTTATGACAGAAGCGAAAAAATCTATCGGCAGGCAGTTTGCATTTATAACGGTTTTTTGTGTAAACCGTGGATTCTGCTGCCGGCATATATGATAGGTTTCAGATACATTTTAAGTTAAGGAAGGAACACAAAAATGAAGCGAATTATTAGCCTTTTGCTGGTATTCTGCATGTTGTTCTCTCTGGTTTCAACGACGGTATTCGCCGCTGAGGATAATCAGGGAACATCTGTGAATCTGGCAAATCCATTCAAGGATGTCAAGGAAACAGACTGGTTCTATAATTCTGTTCAGTATGCACGCATCAACGGTATCTTCAACGGAACCA
>JAZSCY010000149.1:0-8086 GCA_045530875.1 Eubacteriales bacterium | reverse complement strand
GTGATTATCCCCTGCGGCGGCAGTGCATCCATTCCCACCGGCATCGCCATTTCCATGGGGCGGAAGGATGTGGTTGCCATCGTTTGTGCCCGCTCCGGTCTGGCCTTCAAGCACGGTCTTTCCCTGGTGAACGGCATCGGTGTCATCGATTCCGACTACCGCGGAGAGATCTGTGTGGGACTGCGCAATCACGGCACGGTCGATTACACCGTACAGCCCGGCGAACGAATCGCCCAGCTGATGTTTATGCCTTGCCTGTGTGCCGATTTCACCGTGGTGGACACCTTGGATAACACAGAGCGCGGCGAAGGCGGCTTTGGCTCCACAGGAAAAATGTAAAGGAAACGGATATGAAACGTAATTTCTTCTTCAACTTGTTTTTGGTCTGCGTAGGTGTCGTCGTCGGCACGCTGGCCGCGGATATGTGCGCAAAGATTCCCCTTTTGTCCTGGCTTTCCTACGGCATGTCTTTCGGCATTCCCCAAGCCACGGTGAATCTGCATGTGATCGATGTTACCTTTGGGCTTTCCCTCAATCTGAACATCGCCGTTATTCTGTTTATTGTTCTGTCCGTGCTTCTCGGACGGTTGATTGCGAAAAAATGAGTACTTCCGTAAAACATCCGATTTTGATTCTTGCCTCCGGATCTCCCCGGCGGCATGAGCTTCTGAACGCTGTGGGAATCCCCCACGAAATCCGTGTACCCCGGACGGACGAATCCCTGCCGCCCCGCATCGATCCTCGAAAAGCGGTTGCCATGCTCTCCCAAAGAAAAGCGGCAGCGGCTCTGGCGGCGGCTGAGGAAAGAGATGCCTTGGTTCTTTCTGCCGACACAGTCGTGGCGGTGGACGGAGAGATCCTCGGCAAGCCTCACTCCCCGGAGGAGGCACGGCAGATGCTGTCCCGTCTGTCCGGCCGCAGTCACACGGTGTGCACCGGCGTAACGGTGGCAAACCGGACGAAATCCGTCACAGCCGCCGAAGTAGCGGTGGTGCATATGCGGCCGATCACGCCGCAGGAGATCGACGCCTACATCGAAAGCGGCGATCCTATGGACAAGGCCGGTGCGTACGGCATCCAAGGAAAGGCCGGGTTGTTTGTCACCGGCATCGAAGGAGACTATTTTACCATCGTGGGACTTCCCGTCTGTCTGGTGGGTAATATATTGACCTCGCATTTCTCTTACACATTTACTTAAAGCGCAGGAAAGGAATTCCGTTCACGGAACGGATGGGATTTACATATGGGAAAAAGCATTGGTATTGATCTGGGTACGGCGAATACCATCGTCTATGTGAAAGGCCGCGGCATTGTGCTTCGTGAGCCATCTGTCGTAGCGGTGGAGGCACGCACCCGCCGGGTTATGGCCGTGGGAAACGAGGCCAAGCTTATGCTGGGCAAAACCCCCGGATCCATCACCGCCATGCGTCCTTTGAAGGACGGCGTTATCGCGGAATTTGATATCACCGCCGCCATGCTGCATCATTATTACAACAAGGTGGCCGGCCCCTCCATTTTCAGCCGTCCCCGAGTCATCATCTGTATCCCCTATGGGGTGACTGAGGTGGAAAAACGCGCGGTACAGGACGTGGCTCTGGAGGCCGGTGCCCAGTCTGTGGCGCTGATCGAGGAGCCCATCGCCGCCGCCATCGGCGCCGGATTGAAGGTGGCCGATGCCCGGGGCAGCATGATCGTGGATATAGGCGGCGGCACCACCGAGGTGGCTGTCACCAGTCTGGGCGGCATCGTTCTGTCCTCTTCCCTTCGCTCCGCCGGTGATGAATTGGACAACGCCATCATTGCGTATATGAAGCGCAAGCATAATGTGCTGATCGGCGAAATGACGGCTGAGATGCTGAAGAAGAACATCGGCAGTGTCATTCCCGTGGCGGATCGGGGAAACATGGTGATCCGCGGACGCAATTTGCTGAACGGACTGCCTGCCACACTGGCCGTTTCCTCCGGAGAGATCCGGGAGGCTATGTCCGAGCAGGTATCCCGCATCATCGACTGCATCCGTACCACCCTGGAGAACACCCCGCCGGAGCTGTCCTCCGACATTTACGACAACGGCATTATGCTGGCCGGTGGCGGTGCACTGCTGGCCGGACTAGATATGCTGATCCAGCAGCTGACCGGTATCCGTACCATGATCGCAAAGAATCCCATGGACTGCGTTGCCATGGGTATCGGCAAAGTGATCGACAGTGTGGGTGAGTTGAACGGCATCGTCAACTTCCGCACCAGATAAGGTTTTTATGAAACGGTTTATCAAAAACAAGTTTTTCATTTTGGCTGTGGTGCTGATGGTGATCGCCGCCGCAGTCCCCACCGCCCTTACCTTATCCGGCAAGGGCTCCTACGTCCACAATGCGGTGAATGTGTTGATGACACCTCTTCAAAAAGGGTTCAACTACGTCACGGATGCCCTTGACGGTTTCACCTCCTATTTCACCAAGTTTGACGACGTGGTCAAGGAAAACGCCCGCCTGAAGGAAGAGATCGCCTCTCTGTACAATCGCCTGTATCAGGCGGAGAAGACGGAGGAGTTGAATCAGTGGCTCACCGCCTTTCTGGAAATGAAGCGATCCCATACGGACTTCACCTTTGCGGAAGCCGTGATTACCGGCCGGGAAAATGCCAATTATATGACGGTATGCACCATCGATCGGGGCACAGTACACGGTATCACTGAGGGAATGCCTGTGGTCACGCCCGACGGTGTGCTGGGATATGTGGATGAGGCCGGGCTGACCTGGGCAAAGGTACGCACACTCATCGAGTCCTCCACATCCGTGGGGGCGTGCATTGAGAGAACAGGGGAACTCGGTCTGGTAGAGGGAAACTTTCCCCTGGCCGCCGACGGGCTATGCCGGATCACCTATCTGGCCGCTGATTCCGATGTACGTCCCGGCGATCGGGTAATCACCAGCGGCACCGGCGGTATCTATCCCCGGGATCTGGTAATCGGCTATGTGATCGAGGTAATCCCCGATGAGTACAGCCGCACCCTGACCGCCACCCTTCGTCCCCCCGCCACTCTGACCGATCTGGATCGGGTTATGATTATTACGTCCTATGAAACCATCACAGAATAACGAAAAGCGTCCTGCGGCTCCCCGGCCTCAGGAATCAAAAAACACGCCGCCCCGCAAAAAGAGACGGCGCCTCCATCCGGCGATCCGGTTTATCCGGCGAAGCTATCGCATTCTGGTGCGGGCCTTGCGCATTCCCCAGATTCATCTGGACGGATTTCTCATCAGCAAGGGCATTGTTTGCGGCGCGCTGATCCTTTTGCTTGCTTTGTTGCAGACAACGCTGTTGGCCCGCTTCCGCCCCTTTGGCGCCATCCCGGATCTGATGCTGTCCGCCGTCATCGCCATCGCCGTACTGGAAGGCGAAAAATGGGGATGTCTCTTCGGTTTGCTGGCCGCTTTGGTCATCGAATCCATGGGCGGAGGCGCCATTCAGCTTCTGCCCCTTCTGTATATGCCGGTAGGGTATTTTGCACCCATCGCGACAGAGCTGTATTTCACGGATTCCGCCCCAGTGCGCTTTATGTATTCCGCCGTGGCCGGTGTCGGTCGGGCACTTCTGAGCATGGTGCTGCTGGCCATCACCGTCAAGGATTTCAGCCTGCCCGGTCTCTTTATGTCCGTGGCCGTGCCGGAGTATGCCTCTACTTTGCTTTTGTCCGTGCCGGTGCAGATTCTTGTCCGCACGGTACTGCATCCGTTCCATAAATCCCGTTCCGAGCGTGTCGGAACCATTTGAGAAAGGAGACCGGTTTGAACAAGAAACGCGGTTACTTCATCCGCTATCTGACCCTGGCGGCGGTATTTGTCATCGTTTGTCTGATCTACACCGGTCGCCTCATCGGCTATCAGATCACAGGGCAGAATCCAGCGGCCAACACCTCCAAATCCGATTATTCCTACCGATATGAAACCATCCACGCCCAGCGCGGCGAGATTTTCGACCGCAACGGCGTGCCGCTGGTTATCAATGTTTTCACATACGATATCCGCCTGGACGGCGGCAGTATGCCCTACGCCCAAGCGGAGAAAAATGACATCATCCTGTCCGTTCTTTCCGATGCGGAAACGGACGGCGAAATGGATTCGTTCACCTGTCCCACCTCGCCCTTCACCTTCTTCCCCATGCCGGACGGATCCAGTGTGCACTTTGAATACAACGAAGAGTATTTTGAGAATGCGGCCCGGAAGAAGAAATTCTACCGCCTGGTAAACCAGCTGAATTGCACGGAAGATACGCCGGCGGAGGATACGGCCCATGTGCTTCTGGCACGCTACGGCATCACGCAGAAGGATGAAGAAGGCAATTACGTCCTGGCCTACAGCCAGAAGGACGCACAGCTTCTTTTGAGTTTGCGTCTGGATATGGAACTGGCAGATTTTTCGGCCTACACGCCCTATACGCTTCTTCGGGATGTGTCCCTTCCCCTGCTTACCCGGATCAAGGAATCCGGCGTGCGGGGCATCCTCCCCTATACCTCCTCCAGCCGCGGATATACCTACCCCGGCTATGCCTCCCACATTCTCGGCCGGCTGGGCAAGATCCGGGCGGGATACGTGGACTATTTCACGGGACTGGGCTATCCGCTGGATGCCATCGTGGGCATCGGCGGTGCGGAGGAAGCCTTTGAATCCTATCTCCACGGCGAGGACGGTGTCTTGACCATCGTGGAGGATAAGGATGGCAATATCGTGGATCAGTATGTCAGCAAGGAGCCAAAAGCCGGCTCCAACGTATATCTGACCATCGACATCGGCATGCAGATCACCGCAGAGGATGCTCTGCGGGATAATATCCAATACATTGTGGATAAAGCCGTGGCATCCGGAAAGCCCCTATCCGGCGAGGATGCAAAAACCGGTGCCTTGACCGCCCTGGACAGCCGTACCGGTGAGGTTCTGGCTCTGGCTTCCTATCCCAGCTTCAATCTGGCCACCTTCCAGCAGGATTACAGCATCCTCAACAGCGACGAGAACGCCCCCATGTACAATCGGGCGCTGAGCGGTTTGTACGCCCCCGGCTCCACCTTCAAAATCGGTGTGGCCGCCGCGGCACTGACAGAGGGGATCATCACCCCCAAAACCATCATCGTGGATGAGGGTATTTACGAGCACTATACCACCTATACCCCCGCTTGCTGGATCTATAACCAGTCCAGGGCTACCCACGGACCTATCAACGTGACCACGGCCATTCAGGTATCCTGCAACTACTTCTTTTATGAGGTAGGACGGCTGCTCACCATCGAAACCATGAACAAGTACGACCGGGCCTTTGGTCTGGGCGTTCCCACCGGCATTGAGTTGGCCGAGAAAACCGGTATTCTGGCAGGCCCTGATTACCGCAACGAAAAGGGACTGGGTGCCTGGAATCCCGGTGATACGCTGGCAGCCGCGATCGGCCAGGCGGAGAATTCCTTCACCCCGCTGCAGATCAGCGTATATATGTCCTCCATCATCAACAACGGCATCCGGATGAAGGCTCATCTTCTTTATAAAGTCGAGGAATTCCATACCGGCCAGGTTCTGGAAACCTTTACTCCCCAGAAAATGGACGGCATCAGCCTGGGTGAGGGTGTGCGGGATGTACTGCTGGGCGCCATGAAGAGCGTTACGGAAAACGGATCCGCCGCCCGCGTCTTCCGGGATTATCCCATCGAGATGGGTGGTAAGACCGGTACCGCGCAGGTGCTGGAGACGAAAAGTGACAACGCCATCTTCACCGCCTTTGCCCCCTTCAACAATCCGGAAATCGTGGTCACCTGCGTGATCGAGCAGGGCGCAAACGGTACGGACGCGGGCTTTGCGGTGCGGGATGTGTTTGACTATTACTTTGATGTGGACTCCGACTGATTTACTCCCGCTGAGGTGCATTGCATTTCAGCGGGTAATTCTTAGATGAGGAATGCGTATGAAAACACCGAATTTCAACGATCTGTATACCCCCGAGGGGGAAATGGCCCGGGGTGGTGAGTGGGATATATATCCCCGTCCGACTTTGGTGCGGGACTCCTTTTTCTCCCTGAACGGACAGTGGGAGTTTTCCGGCGGCGGTATGGCCGAGGAAACCATCACCGTTCCCTTCCCGCCGGAATCCCTTTTGTCCGGCATCCATCGCTCGATGGGTACCCGACCACAGCTGATCTATAAAAAAACATTCACCCTGCCCGAGGGATTTGTGCGGGATCGGGTTCTGCTCCATTTCGGTGCGGTAGACCAGTGTGCCTACGTCACCCTGAACGGATATTCTCTGCCTGCCCATCAGGGCGGATACGATCCCTTCACCTTTGATATCACCGATTATCTGGAAGATACCAATACGCTGACCGTGATGGTCACGGACAATTTGCCAAGCAAGGTGCTCCCCTATGGAAAGCAGTGCGAAAAACGGGGCGGCATGTGGTACACCCCCGTGTCCGGCATCTGGCAGACCGTCTGGATCGAGAGCGTGCCCGCGGAATACGTGCACTCCCTTCGCATCGAAACCGGCACCGATTTCGCCGTGATCCATGCCGAGGGTGTGACGGACGGTACGGTTACTGTTACCACTCCCGAGGGGGAGATTTCCGCAGCGATGCAGGACGGTGTGGTCCGGGTGGACATTCCTTCCCCACGCCGGTGGTGCCCGGAGGATCCCTATCTGTATGAGTTCACGTTGCAGACTGCGGACGACTATGTGCGCTCTTATTTTGCCATCCGCACACTGGATATACGCAAGGTGGACGGCATCGCCCGGCTGTGCCTGAACGGAAAGCCCTATTTCTTCCACGGCGTACTGGATCAGGGATATTTCAGCGACGGCATCTTTACCCCCGCTTCGCCGGCGTGCTATGATAACGATATTCTTGCAATGAAAAAACTGGGTTTCAACATGCTGCGAAAGCACATCAAAATCGAGCCGGAGTATTTTTATTACGCCTGCGACAAAATGGGAATGATTGTCTTTCAGGACATGGTGAACAACGGGGACTATTCCTTTATCCGGGATACGGCCCTGCCCACCGTGGGATTGAAATCCCTCCCCGACCGGCATCTCCATCGGGATCCCGCCACCCGGCAAGCCTTTATCGATGGCATGGAGAAAACGGTGCGAAATCTGTACAATCATCCCTGCATCTGCTGTTGGACGATCTTCAACGAGGGTTGGGGACAGTTTGACAGCACGGCCATGTATCACCGACTGCGGGAGATGGATTCCACCCGCTTCATCGACACCGCATCCGGCTGGTTCCGCCCCGCCAACAGCGATGTGGACAGCCATCACGTGTATTTCAAACCGGTGAAGCTGAAGTCCTCGGACAAGCCCATCTTCCTCTCCGAATTTGGCGGATACGTGTATCGGGAAGCTGGGCATGTGTTCAATCCGGACAAAACCTATGGCTATCGGATATTCGACAACCGCCAAAAGTTCGAGGATGCGCTGATCGAACTGTATGAAAACGAAGTGATTCCCCATATTGCCGTCGGACTGTGTGCCACGGTGTATACCCAGCTTTCCGATGTGGAGGACGAGACCAACGGCCTCCTCACCTACGACCGGAAAGTCTGCAAAGTGGATGCGGCCCGCATGCAAGATGTGGCAAAGCAAATAAAAAACGATCTGTTGCCCTGAGCAACAGACCGTTTTGTTATGCACTTATATGTTCTGCGATCCACGCAAGAAGGCCCTCACAGCCGTCCTCGATATCCCGGTAGGCGCTGTCAAAATCCCGGCTGTACCAGGGATCGGCCACATCCCCGCCCCGGTCGGTAAAATCCATCAGGCGAAAAACCTTTCCCTGTGGATCGCCGCCCAGCATCCGCATCATATTCCGGATGTTGGCACTATCCATGCCCACAAACAGATCGTATTCCCCGTAGTCGCGCCCCTTCAGCTGCACCGCTTCCCTCTCCGTATATGGGATACCGTGAGCGGTAAGCATGGCTTTGGCCGGCGGATACATGGGACTGCCGTGACCGCCCCAGATCTCCTCCGTGCTGGTGGCGCAAGATGCCACGTGACACCGATTTTCCCAGCCCCGCTTTTTCAGTTTATCCTTCAGAATAAATTC
>JAZSCY010000181.1:0-4126 GCA_045530875.1 Eubacteriales bacterium | reverse complement strand
GCTACGATCCGACTTATCCCCCGTGAATGCGAGATGCTGCTTTCCGTTTCCGATCCTGCAGCGGCTATGAGTGCGGTTAACAGCGCGGCGGAGATTCTCAAAGCGGAGATGTGTCCCGATGATGCCGGATTCCAGGTGATCACGGAGATCATGGATTATCAAGGCGAGTGCATGAGCACAGCGGATACACGCCGTCTGATGAACCTTATCCGCATTCTTCCGTACGGACCGATTACCATGAGCGCACATCTGACCGGTCTGGTGGAGACATCCTCCAATCCGGCGGTGGTTCACGCGGATGCACAGGGAATATCCCTGACTTCATCCTCCCGTTCTTCTGTCGAGAGTCGTTTGGACGATGTGTGCGGTGTTTTGGAAGCGTGCGCTGACAGTTGCGGCTTCACGTACGAGCATAAGAGCCGTTATCCGGGATGGAGCTTCCGCGACAATTCTGTGATACAGTCCATCTATAAGGACGCCAGCCGCGCCTGCTTCGGCAAGGAAGGCGAGATCATCGGTATCCATGCCGGGCTGGAATGCGGATTGCTCAGTGAGAAAATTCCGGAGATGGATATGCTTTCCATCGGTCCGGATATGTATGATATTCATACCCCCAAGGAAAAAATGTCCGTTTCCTCAGCGGAGCGGGTGTTTAATCTGGTCCTTGAAATTCTCGGACGAATTCAGTAACAAAAAAGACTGCCATATGGCAGTCTTTTTGCTTATTGCATGAGGGATTGAATTTCATCCGCACTCATTCCGCGGATGTTATCGTATAAACGAGGCTGTCCGCTTCCGAGCACGATCAGCCGATCTGCGACCGATGCAATCAAAGACGCATCGTGGGTGGAGAGTATACAAAGGCTATCGGCCGTGTATTTTTGGATTGCGTCTGCTATCTGCTGGCTTCTTTGTGCATCCTGGCCGCCGGTCGGCTCATCGATCAAATAGATGTCGGCAGATTTGGAAAGGGCAGGCGCCAGACCGGCACGTTTTTTCATACCGCCCGACAGTTCATAGGGGTATTTATCCATCGCATCCGCCAGATCCAATTCATCCAGCAAACGGACAATATCACGGTCCGGATGGACTGCGTGGATGTTTTGTGCAACATCCAGTGCGTCAAACAGCCTCGGTTCCTGAAATGCATACGATACAGTTGCTTCTGTGGGAATGTTAAGAGTGCCGCCGTCCGGTTTTTCCAGCCCGCATAGAATGCGGAGCAGGGTGGTTTTTCCAATGCCGGAGGCACCGCACAGTGCATAGCAGTAGCCTTTATCGAAGGTAAGCGATACGGACTCCAGAACTTTTTTGTCAGCGAATTGCTTGGATATATCAGCTATCTGAAGGTACATCGGATTTCTTCCTCCTTGCCGTAGGATCTATGCGGGAAAAGGCACGGTAAAGCAGGGACTCAAAGAGAATACTGATGAGAATGACCGTTATCGTCCAGGCAAACAGTGTGTCGGTTTCCAGCACCAGACGGGATGTGTGTATATTACCGCCGATGGTGCGGGAAAGAGAGCACAATACCTCGGCGGCCACGCTGGCTTTCCATGCCAGTCCGAGTGTAACCCGGGTGGAGGAGATCAGGTGAGGAAGCACCGCCGGTTTATATAACAGATTGACACGCTGTGCGCGGGAAAAACGGTAAATATGCGCCACTTCCGTCAGTTCACGATCTACGGATCCCAGGCCGGTTTTCACGCTGGTGGAAACGACGGGAACAACCATGAGAAAGGCAATAAACGGCGGTATATTCTCGCGCCCGATCCATACCAGCGCCAGAATGATAAACGATGCAACCGGAACGGCACGGATCAAGCTCATAACAGGGGATATCAGCACATCGATCAGGGAATAGCGATGCATCAGATAGCCAAACAGGATTCCAAGCAGGCATCCGGAGGAATATCCGATCACTATATGGAGGAATGAGATACCGATCGCAGCCCAATATGCGCCATCGGTGATCAGCTCCAGCAGTTTCCTGGCGGTTACAAGCGGTGACGGGAGCAAAATGTCCAGATCCACAATCATGGCGGCGATCTGCCAGACGGTCAGCCAGAACAATCCGGCGCCTATCCATTTTACGGACGGATGGATCTTATTACTTGTAGAAAATCTTCTCATCCGGCAATTTTCCGCCTACGGATTTGGGATTGCTGTCAAAGAGCACCTTGAAGAATCCACTGAGACCCTTTGCCATCTCTTCACCGGTGATGCATACAATGTTGGCATCCGGGATGGCTTTCTTTGCAATGGCTGCGGAGGGAATGATTTCACAAGCAGCAACCGTTTCGGCAGCAGCGTCCAGATCGCCGTTGGCAAAAGCAACAGACTCGCTGTATTCCTTCAGGAATTTCTTGACAGTTTCGGGGTACTGTTCGGCAAAATCACGACGGATTACCAGGCATCCCTGATACAGAGCACCGTCATCTCCATTTTTAGCGGCTGCTTTTTCCCATTCCTGGGTCAGATTGAGTGCAACGCGAACATCTGGATTCTTCGTAAGAACCGTGGTGGAATTGGGTACAGGCAGCATACCGAGAGTAACACTGCCGGCAGTCATCTGGGTGGCGAGTTCCGAGTGCTCCGTCAGATAAACAACCTCGCATTCGATACCGTTTGTTTCCAGAATGTAATTCAGGATGTATTCCGGAGTGGAACCCTGACCGGTAGCGTAGATGGTCTTTCCGTTCAAATCGTCGATAGACTGGATCGTGTTTCCGTTTTCAAGGACATAAAGTACGCCCAGCGTGTTGACAGCGGCTACCATGAGAGCGCCTTCGGTTTTATTGTACAGAGCTGCCGCCAGATTGGTGGGCACAGCGGCAATTTCATACTCGCCCTTGATGATCTCGGCTTGAATGACATCGGGACCGCCGGCAATAGTGAAATCGTAAAGTGAGGATTCATCTGCATTCGCGTCGGCGATCATTTTTGCCATACCGATGCCGGTGGGGCCCTTCAGTGCATATACGCGAACTGTTTCCGGCGTTTCGACGGTGCCGCACGCAGCAAAAACAGGGAGAAGTAAAACGGCTGCAAGTACAAGTGCTATGATTTTTTTCATGATGATTTTTTTCCTTTCGGGTTAAAATATATTGCTTAGAGTATTTTTATCCAGAATTTGAATTTGTTTTCCGCTGCGGGAAATGGCTCCGCATGCGCAAAGAGAATCAAATGCACGGTATAAGGAGGCTCGTCCCATATTAAGCATTTCCGCCAGTCCGGACATACTGCAGGGAAGTGTGATTTCTCCGTGTTCGTTCTGCGGCAGACCAAGTAAATACACGGCAAGCTTTGCGTCTGCACTTCCGGCCGTAAAGGCAGATATTTTTCGGTTCAAAAAGCAGATGCGCTCCGTTAGAAAGCGGATGTAGTTTTCGGACACGTTCGCGTCGCAAGCAATAATTCGTTTCAAATGGGGTATTGGAATCAGAAAAGCCGAGCATTCCGTCCTTGCGCGTACAGCGGTATTGTATCCCCGGGAATCGCTGTATAAGGTAGACACACCCAGAAAATCTCCGCGGGAAATCGTCCGGAGCAGCACTCCTTTATCGGACGCATCCGACAAAACATCCGCTGTGCCGCTGCAAAAGAATGCAAGACCGTCCAGGGGGGCGGCAGCACTGTGTATGATGGTACCGGCGGAATAGACCTGGAATGTGCATTCGGCAAGAAACGGGCATTTTTTGTCCAGTACGTTTATATCTACATTCCGGAACAGAAACGTATCCGATAATTCTTTCGGAGGAAGCGTTGAGTGTATTTTCATATTTCACCGCCTAAAGTGTATCATATGAGACACTTTGATTATACTCTCAGTTGCATCATTTGTCAATATATGAGATTTAATTAATTTTTTTTAAATTTGAATAATGACTTGAAAACACTGTCGCAATCATGTACAATGTAGTTGTGAAAATTTGGTTATCACGAAAGGAGACGCGCTGACGCGCGGAAATTCTTATGACACTTGTTGTTTTGGCTGCAGGTATGGGCTCCCGTTACGGCGGTTTGAAGCAGATCGACCCCATGACCCCCCATGGTGAATTTATTATTGATTTTTCTATTTTTGATGCGATCCGTGCCGGCTTTGACCGGGTGGTTTTCATCATCA